>DOIX01000294.1:0-15217 GCA_003511885.1 Cyanobacteria bacterium UBA11153 | reverse complement strand
CGCCCTGCCCCGATAGGTAAGCCATAATTTATTTGTTGGAGATGTCTAATATTGAGCTTGAGTCGCTGGATAAACCGGAAATAAAAATGGGAAAATTGGGAAATTATTTTGTTTCATTGCCATAAATAATTTCCCAGTAAATGCACTAGACATTTACTATCTAAGTTGGCTATATTTTATTCATATCTACTACTCTAGAATAGTTGTATGAAAAAATCGTGAAATTATGTCCACAATCCTGAAGAGAGTTTGAAGTGGAAAAGAGAAGATCGCACTTGCACAGGAAATCAGAAAAATGTTAGTCTACGATAAGCTGATTATTAACACGGAATCACACATTGTGACTTATAACGACACGACTGTCGAGCTAAATCACAAACAATATTGCTTATTAAAATTATTTTTAGAATACCCCAATCATGTCTTAACTTATGAGGTGATAGCAGGGAATATTTGGGATATAGACAAAACTCCCACTCCAGGAAATTTGAGGGCACATATCAAAGGATTGAGAAAAGCATTAAGAGAGGCCAACTGTAGCGATAATATTATTGAGACTGTTCATGGGATTGGCTATCGGTTAAAAAACTTAAATATCAGGAAAGCGAATAAATCCAATAACTTGCCTCCTACTTATGTGATGCAAAATTTCTTAGCTTCGCAATCAATAGAATATCTCGCGATTGATCGAGATTTTACGATTCAAATTTTATCTGATGGAGTAGCTAATTATTCTGATTATCCAGACTGTATCAAAATTGGAAGACCTTTACAAGAGGGGTTTCCTGAATTTATCGGAATTGAGGATATTTTGCTAAAAGTAATTGCCAAAGAGTATCAAAGTTTCGATCTTAAAGGTATAGCCAGGGCTGTCAATCCTAATCGCCCAGAATATATCAATTTTTATGTGGTGAATGATGAGTCTCAGGAGGCACATAAATCGGGAAAAAAGCTATTATTTATATTTTTTGAAAATGCTTCTGAATATATGCTTTACAAGCAAAGAGTTGTCCAGCGGGAGAATGAAACTTTTTTATTGCTAGAATATCGGGATCGTAATTAATTCTTTGGTAAATCAGTCATAGGGAGAATCAGACTCACTATGTAACTGTCAACTATCCACTATCCACTGTCAACTGTCAACTATCAACTATCAACTGCTACATCATATTCAAAGGATTAACATCAATGGATAAATGAACATGTTTTGGACAAACTTTGCGCAATTCTTCTAAATCCGGTAATACCACAGGTACATTTGGTGGAAACTTTAATAAAATCTGCCAGCGATAGCGACTAGCCACCCGCATAATGGAAGCAGGAGATGGCCCTAAAAGTTCATATCCTGACTCAGTTTCTACTAATTTATCGGCTACAGCCTCGGCAACTCTCTCTACCTCTTCTTCATCGATACTACTCAAACGGAATAAAACTAAATTCCCATAAGGAGGATAATTTAATTCTCTTCTTTGTGGTAATTCTGTCTCCACAAATGACAGATAATCGTGATGTCTGACTGCTTGAATTACCGGATGTTGGGGAGAATAGGTTTGGATAATTACCTCTGAGGCTTCATCGCCTCTCCCTGCCCTCCCTGCTACCTGTGTTAAGGTTTGAAATGCCCTTTCTGCGGCGCGATAATCTCCTAAATGTAATAGTCCATCGGCGGCGATAACTCCTACCAAAGTTACCTCGGCAATATCTAAGCCTTTGGTTAACATTTGGGTACCGATTAATAAGTCGGCTTCGCCATTAGCAAATTGAGTTAATAAGGTGCGGTGGGCATCTTTAGTACGAGTGGTGTCGCTATCAAATCTAATTGTCCGCAAATCGGGGAATTGTTTGGCTATTTCTTGGGTAACTCGTTGCGTACCGCTACCAAAAAATTTGAGATAAGGTGAACTACATTCGGGACAAGTGCGGGGATGAATTTTCGTATAATTGCAATAATGACAGCGCAATAATTCTGTTGCCCCTTCGCGAGCATAGTGATAGGCTAAGGAAACATCGCAGTAAGGACATTCCACCACATATCCACAACTGCGACAAGAGACAAAAGTACTGTGTCCCCGTCTAGGTACGAATAAAATACCTTGTTTTCTTTTGGCTTTAAGCTGTTGCAGGGCATCTTGCAAAGAGCGGCTAAAAATCGATCTATTTCCTTCCTTTAATTCTCGCCGCATATCGACAATTTCTACTGGAGGCATGGGGCGAGATTCAATTCTTTCAGGTAGGGAAAGGTAATGGAAAGGTGAGATGTTTTTTTCAGCTAAAAGCTGAGAGGTTAAAGCTGAGAGCTTTTCTGCTTCTTGCCTCTTACCTCCTTCCCTAATACTTACCCAACTTTCTAAAGAAGGAGTAGCCGAGCCTAAAATTAGGGGACAATTTTCTAATTGGGCACGCCATTGGGCAACGGTGCGGGCATGATAGGTTGGGGCGGGTTGATCTTGTTTGAAGCTGGAGTCGTGTTCTTCGTCTAAAATAATTAAACCTAGTTTCGGTAAAGGGGCAAATACGGCGGAACGAGTGCCGATGACTACTCGGGCTTCTCCTCCTAACATTTGTCGCCAAGTGTCGTAACGCTCGCCTTCGGACAGGGCGCTATGATATACATTTACTTTATTACCGAAACGGGCGCGGAATCGATCCGTTAGTTGGGGTGTTAGTCCAATTTCTGGTACTAACACTAAGGCTGATTTTCCTTCTGCTAGAATAGGTGCGATCGCTTGTAGGTAGACTTCGGTTTTGCCCGAGCCAGTTACGCCATGAAGCAGTACTCGAGCAAAACCCTCTAGACTGGTAATTGTTTCTAATGCAGCATTTTGCGCTTTTGTCAAGTCTTTGGGAGTATCTGCCCCGATATGAGGTTGGGCGGCGGTGCGTAAAATTTCTCTTTCTTCGATGACAAGATAACCTTTCTTGGCTAAGGTTTTGACTACTGAAGCGCTGATATCATAATTTTGGAGCAATTCACTGAGCCACAAATCGCCGCCACACCGCCGCAGTAGGTTTAATACTTCCTCTTGTTTGGGCGTTAGTTCATTATCCAGGTTATCGGCTACTAGAGTAACTGCTTGTTTTAGTTTAGGGCGTGGAGGTTTGGGATGTTCCAAATAACTTTCTACCCAACCCCGTTTCAGTAAATCTCGCAATCCGGCATGAGCGCCTTTTACCTGACGTTGAAGATATTGCCAACTGTAATCACCCTCGGGATTACCTTGAAGTAATTTTAGTAATTGCAGGGTGGTGGATTTAAGGAAGGGTTGGGCATCTTGGGGAATTTTAGCGCGATTGAGGCGAATGCGACGCTGCGATCGCAAAAGTAATCCCGGTGGCAGAGCCATCCGAATCGCCGCAATTAACGGCGCGCAGTAATATTGAGCGACTCTTTCCAAAAGCTGCCAGTAGAAATTGGGAAAAAACCCAGAATAGATAATATCCTCAATTTCCCTAATTTTATCTAGCGGCAAGTCAGGTGGAGGTGCGCTCAGTAAACGAATTGCGATCGCGCCAATCTGCTGCATCCCAAAAGGTACGCTTAAAATATCCCCAGGTTGTACCTCCAAATCAACGGGTACTCTGTAGGTGTATAATTTCCGCTCTTCTTCTTCTCCCTCTTGAATCCTCCCCCCAGGTACATCTACTAGTACCTCCACCCAACTATTCTCCGTACCACCCACTTGGTAAGACGCTTTCGGAGAAGCTACTAACAAACCTGTCGGGGAATTGGGCATGGGGAGGAAACCTCATTAATTGGGTAAGTGTAGGGTCTGACAAAATTATAGCCTCCTCACCACCACCCCAAACCATGACTGCGGCGGGAAACTCCCTGTACGATGTTCGGGTTTCTCGCCACCTTCCGGACATAAAAATTTATAATTTTTAGCAAATGCTAAATTTTTTTTACCAAAATTTACACCGATCGGCTTTAATAGCATTTGAACCTAGGTAATGACCTGTATCTACAGGGCACTGACTACATCACATAAGGAACGCTATGAACCTAAAACACGTTACTTCAGTTGCAATTGCTTCACTTCTGACTCTGGGGTTGGCTACTGGATGCACTGAAAATAAGCCTGAAGAAACCACTACTCCGACTCCTGAAGAAACCACCACTCCGACTCCTGCCGAAACCACTACTCCGACTCCTGAAGCTTCAGGCGCTGGTGAAAAGGGTGAAAAGACTCCCGCTGCTGGTGAAAAGGGTGAAAAGACTCCCGCCGCTGGTGAAAAGGGTGAAAAGACTCCTGAAACTAAGGCAAGCCCCAGTCCCTAATTGGCGAGAGGTAAGCTTGACAGGATTTGGGCAAATATGTAGAGTGTTTTAGCCTTATTGACAAATTTGCGATTCCCTAAAAGCATCCGCTTTAGCCAATCACATCTACCTTCTTTGTAGTTCGACTTCCTCCACACTTGATAACTAATAGGGTAGTTAATTTACTCTACCCTTTACTACGATCTATTCCTAGTTTTTGGTTAATTTAATCCCATCAATAACTATGTGACAGAAACCCGGTTTCTTTAAGAAACCGGGTTTCTCTTTAACTCAGATCTTACACCAATGTCAGTAAGCCTGAAAAATATTGGTTTTTGGTGCTTCTGTCAACGAAATATCAAGGGTTGTGGAATTTTATTGAGAATGGTGCAAGATCTCAGTTTAACAGATTAGGACTTACGCAGTCACGCTGCCAATAGTGGATGGTGCGTTAGCTTTCGCATAACGCACCCTACTGGCGCGTCAAGCTTAAAATAGTGCATTAGATAATAAGCTGTGATTGGCATAAATTGAGGTGTTGACTGATTTCCTATTGGATCATTTTAGCCTTGACGCGCCACTACAGTGGATAAGCCAGATTGAAAATCTCCTGTGCGGATAAGTTAAATTGGGGAAAAGTCAGGGAAACAACTGGATTATTTCCTGTAAAAGTTGTCATCTGATATTCTCCCTCAACCAAACTACAAACAAAAAATGTGGGTTGCTTGGGGTTACCGATAAACTTTCTCGGACCTAATGCCGCATAATCGACAATCCAATATTCCTGGATACCCATTTCCTCGTAATCTCGCAGTTTATTGTAGTAATCGTCACGCCAATTGGTTGAAACTACCTCGACGATTAATTTAATTGAATCAGCATTTTGGATAATTGATTCGCTTTCCCATCGAGATTCCGCCCCCATAACTTCTTGGTTTAAAACAATGATGTCTGGTTCATAACCTGAGTTTTCCCTTTGGGGTTTAACAATTGACTCTCTAGGAATAGTCCAAATTCCTCCTTTCCCCATCTGCCTAATCGCTATTAATAGTTGTTCGATTAGGGAACCTGTTAGATGGGAATGTTTCCCCTTTGGCTTAGGCATTTCGATAATTACTCCATCATACAATTCATACCGCAGCACCGAGTTTTCCGAATACCAGCTTATAAATTCATCAAAGCTGTATAATTTTGGTTTTGTTTGGGCTTGAGTCATGGCATTAATAATCATAATTTAGGTGTAGTTTATATAGTAAAGATACTTGACTATTGACATAACCCAACGCTTGGGTTATTTTAGATCAAAGATATAGCAGTTTGCTCTGGCGTAGTTACAGTACAAGGGATCTAACAACTTCCTGCTTAAGCGTCCAGCGTCGTAACTACACAACCCACGCAGCGCTATATTACTAAAAACCAATTATAAATTATTCTTATACTTTTTTGTTAACAAAGCTATAATAACAACTATGCCTAAAGTTCTTGAGGATCTAGAGAACAACTTTTTTGTCTACATCTATAATAACGATCATATTCCGGCTCATGTTCATGTATTTAAAGGAAGAAAAAATGATGCTAACCAGATGGAAATGAAGATTAATATTGGCAGTGAGTCAGAACCTACTCGTCTGGTTAGTGCTAACGATAGAATCAAAAATAAAGATCTAGTTTCTGCTCTTAAATTAGTAGCTAACAATCAAGAAACATTGTTAAATAAATGGAGAGAAATACATGGTATTTAAAAACTGGGATCGAGAGTTAACTGAGGAAAATATTCTCGATCAAATAGCCAAAGCCAAGCAAGAATGGCAAGAATCTGAAGCGACAGAACCTCGTGCAGAATCCGTCAGTTATGATGAGTCTGATAATTTAATTATTATCAAACTCAAAAATGGTGCTATTTTTAGTTTTCCTCCCAGATTAGCACAAGGTTTAGAAAGTGCTTCACCAGAACAACTTGCTGATGTTTGGCTACCACCTTCAGGTAGCAGTATCCACTGGGAAAGCCTAGATGTTGATTTCAGCATTCCCGAACTTGTAGCAGGTATTTTCGGGACAAAAGCATGGATGGCTGAACTAGGTAGAAAGGGAGGAAAGGTAACTTCAACTGCCAAAGCTAGTGCCGCTAAGAAAAATGGTCAGAAAGGTGGTAGACCTAAAAAAAATCCGATTAATTTTTGAAATAAATTCAGGACTTACGCAAACCATCTATCTGTAGGGTGCGTTAGCTTACGCATAACGCACCATCCACTATTGGTAGCGTGACTTCGTAAGTACTAAAATTAATAAATAAAGTAAAAAAATATGCTAAATTAGTTATGATTGAAGTTACCGAAACTGGAATGGCAATATGGGATTGATGAAGTAAATAAAAGGGATATGGTTTGGGGTGTCCGGCATTTTTCAAAAAATCTTGTAGAATTGAAAACAGAATGCCTAAGCCAGAAAATTACCCAAGTATGTCACAGAATCCCTTACTCATCGGCAAAGGATTACCCCCCTTTGACAAGATTAAAACCGAAGATGTAGTCCCTGCCATCACTCAGTTACTAACGGAACTAGAGCAAGACTTAGCCACTCTAGAGGCAAATGTTACACCAAGTTGGACTGGTTTAGTCGAACCTCTGGATAATTTGGGGGAAAGACTGAGATGGAGTTGGGGCATCGTCGGACATTTGATGGGGGTGAAGAATAGCCCCGAATTGCGGGAAGCCCATGCGGCGGTACAACCGAAAATAGTAGAATTTGTCAGTAAACTCGGTCAAAGCCAACCTATCTACCAAGGATTCAAAGCTCTCAGAGATAGCGAGGAATGGGATAAATTTGAACCTGCCCAACAGCGGATTGTGGCAGCCGCGATCCGAGATGCAGAGCTATCTGGTGTAGGATTGACAGGGGAAGTTCGCGATCGCTTTAATCAAATTCAGATGGAGTTAGCGGAATTAGGGACTAAATTCTCTAATAATGTCCTGGATGCCACTAAAGCTTTTAGTCTTACTTTAACCGATCCTGCCGAAGTGGATGGGTTGCCGCCTAGTTTAAAGAGTTTAGCTGCCCAAGCTGCTAGAGAAGCAGGGGCAGAAAATGCGACTCCGGAAAATGGTCCTTGGCGGATTACTTTGGATTTTCCCAGCTATGGTCCTTTTATGCAGCATAGCACTCGGAGCGATTTGCGGGAAAAACTCTATAAGGCTTTTATCAGTCGGGCTTGTAGTGGGGATTTGGATAATAATCCACTGATTGAGCGAATTTTACAATTGCGCCAAGAAAAATCCCAGTTATTGGGTTTTCATAGTTATGCTGAATTAAGCCTAGCTAGTAAAATGGCTCCTAATGTGGAGGCGGTTGAGAAATTACAAGAAGAATTGCGGCTTGTTAGTTACGATGCTGCCCTCAAAGATTTAGAGGAATTGAAAGGATTTGCTGCTAGTAAAAATTCAGCGGAAGCTAGGGATTTGAAGCATTGGGATATTAGCTTTTGGGCGGAAAGGATGCGGGAGGAAAAATTTGCTTTTACTGCTGAAGAATTGCGTCCTTATTTCCCTTTGCCTCAAGTATTAGAGGGATTATTTGGATTAGTCAAGCGATTATTTGGAATTAGCGTTACTTCTGCCGATGGAGAAGCACCAATTTGGCAGGAAGATATCCGTTATTTCCAAATCGCAGATGAAACCGGAAATCCTATTGCCTACTTTTATTTAGATCCCTACAGTCGCCCTGCTGAAAAACGCGGTGGTGCGTGGATGGATGATTGTATTGGTAGGGCAAAAATTAGCGAAAATGGCACTAGTAAAACTCGTTTACCTGTCGCTTATTTAGTCTGTAACCAAACACCACCAGTAGATGGCAAACCCAGTTTAATGACATTTAACGACGTGGAAACTCTCTTCCACGAATTTGGGCACGGCTTGCAACACATGTTAACCAAAGTAGACTATGCAGGAGCAGCCGGAATTAATAATGTGGAATGGGATGCAGTAGAATTAGCCAGTCAATTTATGGAAAACTGGTGTTACGATCGCGCTACATTAATGGGAATGGCGAAACACTACGAAACTGGGGAAACTCTACCCGAACATTATTACCAAAAACTCCTCGCTGCCCGCAACTACATGAGCGGTAGCGGGATGTTGCGCCAATTACATTTTGGCTTAGTCGATATGGAATTGCACCACCGCTATCAACCCGGTGGCACAGAAACAGCCGCCGACGTGCGCCATCGCCTTGCCAAAACTACTACAGTTTTGCCACCCTTACCAGAAGATGCCTTTTTATGTGCTTTTGGGCATATCTTTGCAGGCGGCTACGCAGCGGGATATTACAGTTATAAATGGGCAGAAGTATTGAGTGCAGATGCCTTCGCTGCCTTTGAAGAAGTAGGATTAGAGAATGAAGAGGCGATCGCAACTACTGGTAAGCGTTATCGCGATACAATACTAGCATTAGGTGGTAGCCAGCATCCCATGGAAGTGTTTAAAGCATTCCGAGGCAGGGAGCCTAGTACTAAACCTTTGTTACGCCATAGTGGTTTAGTGGCTGTTTGATAGTTGATAGTTGATAGTTGACAGTTGATAGTTGATAGTTGACAGTTGATAGTTGACAGTTACTCAGATTACCCTGCTGTCAATTTTCCATTGTCCACTATCAATACTATGGGTAATCAAAATGTGGAACATCTTAACCACCAGGGCGGTTAAGATGTTCTAAATTCCTCAAACCATTGATTTGACAGTTTTCTGCTCCAGCCCCTAGCCCCTAGCCCCTAGCCCCTAGCTATACTTACTTAAAGCTTGATTAATTTCTGGATTGTACAATCGGAGATAATTCCAATAATTTTCCAATACAGATTCCACATAGCCTTTCGTTTCCGCAAAAGGTATTTTCTCGATAAATCCATCCGCATCGCTAAATCCATATTTACTAATCCAACTTGACACATTTCCAGGCCCAGCATTATAACTAGCAACAGCTAATAAGGTATTATTGTTATACTCTTCATGGGTATGGGCTAGATACCAAGTACCCAGGTTAATATTATCGCTGGGATTGGTTAGTTTATAGTCTTTGAGTTGAATTTTCTCTGCTACCCATTTACCTGTTGCTGGCATTACCTGCATTAAACCTAAAGCCCCGGCTGAAGATTCAATTTTGCGCTCAAATCGCGACTCTTGACGGATTAATCCCATCACTAAACAGGGATTAAGTTGTCGTTGTTGAGAGAATTGTATCACTGATTCAATATAAGGCAAGGGAAATAAACCATACCAATAACCTGGTTCCCGACGCAAGGCTTGCCATTGTTGTTTTTCTTCGGGTTTGTCTCGCTGACTGAGATTCCAGATTTGGTTAATTCCTCGTAAGGTTTCCCCAATTTCTTGGCGAATTAAGCCATCGGTAAATTGTTCTGCTACAGTGGGATTGAATCTGTTGGTAAATTCTACTTGCCACAATGCCCAGGTATCATAATTTTGCCCTAGTTGATATAACTCTTTTAAGGTATCGGAGCCTGCGGGTGGAATAAATCTGAGGGGTGGTTTGACTATTTCTGGTGTCAGGTTTCGCAGTGTGGTATAGTCTCCTACGGGTAAGCCTAGTTTTTGGGCAGACCTCCAGGCATAAAATGAGGATGGGTATTTGGTTAAGATATATTCAAATGCTTTTTTCCCATCTCCTTCTCGCCCTAATTGGATTGCCCATCGCCCTACCCAAAATCCGGCTTCTGCTGCTAAGGCACTATCGGGATTTTCGGTAGTAATTGGTTGTGCCCATTGCCATGCTTCGGCAAGTTTTCCTTGTTTAGCGTAATTCTGGGCTACTTTCCACCGATATTCGGCGGTAGCATCGGATTTAGGATATTGAGTTAATACTGATTGACGGGCTTGAGTTGCAGAAGTAGCACTACCTAAACTTTCTAAAATATCGGCTTTGGCGATTAAAGCGGCAGCGGCTTCATCGGGAAATTTGCTAATTACTTTATCTAAATAGGTAATGGCTTCTTCGGATGGAGAAAGACTAGCTAACCGTCGCAAGCCTAATCCGGTTTCTTTGGCATCGGGAAATGTTTTGATTAATTGTTGATATCCGAGTTTGGCTTCATCTCGTTTTCCTTTTAAATGATAACCTCGCCCAACGCGATAAGCCTGTAAGGGAGAAGGAGTTGCTTTGCTGTAAGCTTTGGCTGCTTCGGCATAATTCATGGTTTGCCAATAACCCCAGGCAATGGCATCCCAATCTTCTGGTTTGAGTTGGGAGGCGTATTTTTCGACGAGGGTATTGCGAATAGCGCCTGTTTCGAGACTATCGGGATTATGTTTGGCTACGATGAGGAGTAATGGTAATTGGTTGGGATTTTTTTGGAGACGTTCTTTAATAATAGCCCCAGTAGCGGGATGAGCGGGGAATTTAGCTATGGCGTTATCCCCATTTTCGGGATTGGCACTACTTAAATTATAGAGTGCATGGGCTGCTACGGTATCGTTGGGATATTTTGCCAATATTTCTTGCCAAGTTGCTTGGGCTTTGGCTTTATCGCCTATGGATGTATAAGCTTGGGCGCGTTTCAGTAAAATGTGAGATGCCAAAATGGGATAGTCTGTTTCTAATCCTGCCAACCATTTTAAGGCTGCTTGTCCTTGTTTTTGTGCAATTAAGTCAGCGGCTAACAGATAACGGGCGCGATATTGGTCTTGAGATTTATTGCCAGACGCGATAGCTTCTAATTGAGATAATCTCTCTTGAGGAGATTGAGATACGAGAGGTAAAACGGTGGATTGGGCATCTTCTTTGCTCGGGCTAAGTAGATTTTCGGCTTTTTCCTTCCCCAGCCATTTATCTAGATGACCGCTCATACTAGCTGCTACAATACCTCCAGCTAGTAAACCAGATACCATTAGCCCTATCCCTACTGCACCGAGAATGTTGTAGTTTTTTGGTTTTTCCATCTTTGTTTCCAATACCGATTTATTCTATGTTGACGATTTTGACTAGGGAATGGTTCTATTATTTGAGAGGGATGGTAAATTTTTGGCTATCTGCTTTAGAGGAGGCAAGGATTATCCACAGGCATAGTTAATTGCTAATTGCTAATGGTAAAGCCAAAAACTAGGCAGAGAGAGTATCCCAATGAAGGCAAAGATAGTTGTTTTTGCCTTTTCACCCCCCCAGCCCTGCCTTGTGAAAGGGGGGAGGCAGAATACAACCTGCATTTCTTCCCTCACGGGATGCTCCCCTCGCCAGATTTACAACTACCAATTAACCATTAAAAATTTTGCCAATAAAATTATCCGGCTATCACCAAAGATTCCGCTTCCGCAAAACGAGAGAATAATCCACTAAGCTCATTTTCTCCACTAATTTCTCCATTACTAATAAATTTCTCTAATTCTACCGAACCATCACTAAAGAATTCCACCTCCCATCTTTCTCCCGGTACAGCCACGGTTACCATCATTGCCTCATCGCGATGATGAGCTAAAGTATAATTTATTTCCTGTTGTTCTAACTTTTGTAAGAATTCAAGTAATTTGGCAAAACCATCACTTTTCATCTATCAAATCTCCTATCGCTCAATAATTTGCGGACAACTCTAAAACCAGGAATATTTTCTGTTACTCCCTGTTCAATTTGCTCCCATGTCATTTTACTAAATTCTTCCCAGCTTGGTGAATCTGGTGGAAGTTGTGCTTGTTTAATACTACCTTTTTTGCTTTTGAGGATATCAGAGACTTTTAGCCCAGAAAACTTGTGTACGATTTCGCTTCCTCCTTTACCAATAATCGTCAATTTTCATGAATTAGCCATCAAACATAACTTTAGTCAAATTACACAATCCCATCCGATACCTCATCCTCTATTATATTATTCCTTGCCATCCCCCTTTTACCCCCTCATCGGCTGCCACTCCCCCATTTTCCAAATCTTAATGTAATACTGGTAGCAGCATATTGAGTAACAACAGAAAGCATGGAAATAAGAACAACAGACACGGTACGGTTAAACTGGAGTGGCGATGCCTTAGCAATAGGCTTATTTGAAGAAGAGATAGAATTAACAGGGGATTTAGCCCAACTAGATGAACAACTAGGTGGTACGCTCAAAGAGTTAATCGAGGAAACAGAATTTAAAGGAAGTACAGGTAGTAGCGCCGTAACTCGCGTCGGTGGCAATAACCCGATTCGGAAAATTGCCATAGTAGGATTGGGAAAACGCGATGCCGAAGGCGAGCGAAGCTATCGCTTAAACTTAGATAGTATCCGTCGCGGTGCGGCTGCCGTAGCGCGGATGGCAAAACAACAAAAGTGCCAAACCCTCGGCATCAGCCTGCCTCTAGCCAATGATAACCCAGAAATGACAGCGGGCGCGATCGCAGAAGGGATTATCCTTACCTTACATATCGATAATCGCTTTAAATCGGAACCAGAAGATCAAGGCTGTAAGTTAGAAACAATAGAATTACTTGGACTGGGAAATCAAGACGCAGCAATTACCAAAGCCAAAGCCATCTGTGATGGTGTAATTTTAGCACGAGAATTAGTAGCCGCACCTGCCAACGCCGTCACGCCCATCACTTTAGCCGAAACCGCCGCCTCAATTGCCAATGAATCTGGCATGTCTCTAGAAATATTAGAACAGGAAGACTGTGAAAAATTGGGGATGGGTGCATTTTTAGGCGTAGCCAAAGCCTCAGATTTACCGCCAAAATTTATTCATCTCACCTACAAACCCGCAGGTACACCTCGCCGGAAATTAGCCATAGTTGGCAAAGGTTTAACTTTCGACTCTGGCGGCTTAAATATTAAAGGTGTCGGTAGCGGTATCGAAACAATGAAAATGGATATGGGAGGTGCAGGCGCTACTTTAGGTGCAGCTAAAGCCATTGGTAATTTAAAACCAGATGTAGAAGTACATTTTATCAGCGCCGCTACAGAAAATATGATTAGCGGGAAGGCTTTACATCCAGGAGATATTCTGACAGCTTCTAATGGGAAAACCATTGAAGTAAATAATACTGATGCCGAAGGCAGGTTAACTTTAGCCGATGCTTTAGTATTTGCCGAAAAATTAGGAGTAGATGCGATTGTAGATTTAGCCACCTTAACTGGTGCTTGCGTTATTGCTTTAGGCGATAATATTGCCGGGATGTGGGGGACTGATGATAGTCTTGTATCTCAAATCAAAGCCGCCTCAGAAATAGCTGGGGAAAAATTATGGCAAATGCCCATGGAGGATAAATATTTTGATGGGATTAAGTCGCCCATTGCCGATATGAAAAATACGGGACCTCGCGCTGGGGGTTCGATTACAGCCGCTTTATTTTTGAAGCAATTTGTCAAAGAAACCCCTTGGGTACATTTAGATATTGCTGGACCAGTTTGGGCGGATAAGGATGATGGATATAATAATAGTGGTGCTACTGGTTTTCCAGTGCGGACTTTGGTTAATTGGGTAGTTGGATAATGGTTAATGGGGAATGGGTAATGGTTCTTTTTATCCATTATCTATTGCCCAGTTGGGTTGGTTTTTATGGGAGGTTATTGGTTCGTACCCGATTTCGATGAAGTGCTGGCAGATATTGAAGCCCTTCGTCGGGAACGCGATGCGGAAATGGAAGCTTATTATCGTCAACTTGATGCCGAGGAGCAAGTAAAGTGAGTCTTTGGATACTTGATACAGATCATGTCTCGCTTTTTCAACAGGGGCATCCACTGGTAAGGCAGCGTGTTAATGGAGTTAATCCTCAAGAAGTTGCTGTAACGATCGTTACAGTTGAAGAACAACTCTATGGACGACTTAATCAAATTAGAAGGGCTAATTCAAGAGAGGCATTGATATCCGCTTGAGGGACACCATCTGGCCAATAAAATTGATCTCCTGGTATGGGTTGCCACCAACGTTCAGTATCTTCTGCTGCCCAAGAGAAACAGTTATATTCTTGTGTTTTTGGACTCGTAACTTGATAATTGGTGCGAGATAAGTTAGGCCATTTAATCTCAAGTTCTGGTCTTCTATACATGGAATTAAATTGCGTAACCCTGATTTTTGCCCCACTCTAGCCAAGCGTCAGCCATCTGTTTGACTCTTCCTCTTTGTTCTGGTTTAATTGGATTTGCACCTGTAATTTCCCTCAATGCTGATAACCAATAAAGGGGATTTTGTTTGAGTTCAGATAGCAATAATGGGACAATTTTAGTTCCCATGCTAATGATTTCTTGGTAAGCTGGATGTTGAGACATTTGAGCGGTAGATGATATTCCTTCAACTTCACTTTGCCATTGTGATGCAAGTGTATAAAATTTATTAGTTATTTCTGGATCGAGTTCAGTATTTCTGTTGAGTAGATATTGGGTAGCTTTTTGCTGGTATGCTTCGGGTTGAGTGAGGAGGTTGTCAATTCCTATGAAAACTAAATCTTCTATTGATAGATTAAGTTGATTAGCAATTGCTTGTAGTTTCAGCAGATGGTTGTCTGAAATTGTTATGGTAATGGTGTTCATTCTGCTTGGAGGTTGTGATAATGTCTTTAGTTTAACAAATGAGTTAATGGTTCTGGATTGGAGATAGTGGAAAGTGCAATATAACTGATAACTTGTAGTAGTTGGAATCACCCGACAACAATCACCCGACAGCAATAATCCGACATCAATAACCCGACATCAATCACCCGACACCAATCACCCGACACCAATCACCCGATAGCAATCACCCGACAGCAATCACCCGACAGCAATCACCCGACAGTGGTTAAAACCACTGTCTAACAGCTAAAGTCCTCTAAAGAGGACTGAATAATATTTTTAGTCCATTTTAACTCATAAATTGCACCAATCTCAATAGAGTGTTTAATCTAGGGTTGCCACTCCCCCTTACAACTTGAAAAGCTAATTATTGCCTTAGTGTGGAGTGCCCACCCGGAGGTTATTGAAACTGAATAATATTGTTAGTCCATTTTAATGGACTTAA
>DOIX01000295.1 GCA_003511885.1 Cyanobacteria bacterium UBA11153 | reverse complement strand
ATCCGACACCAACTAGCTTCACCGAAAATCCAGTAGTAGGAGTTGCTAAAGCAGCAGCTAAACCCATCAGCAATGGCGATGGCACACTCAACGTCACCTACACAGTATTAGTCAGAAATATGGGAGACGTACCGATTAAAAATATCCAAGTTGCCGATAGACTATTCGGTACACCAGATAGTACCTTTACTAGCGCCACTAACGTTGAAATTGTCACCCTACCAACCGTCACAGGTTCAATTACCGCAGGCAATACTAGTTACAACGGCAATGCTAATTTCAACCTCTTAGCAGGTACAGAAACCCTGCCCCTAAATGGTAGTGCCACGATTGTATTTACCGTAAAAGTTACCCCAGGAAATAGCTTCGGACCATTTGCCAATACTGCTATCGGACAAGGTACAAGCCCATCAGGAAAAACAGTTACCGATGATTCCACCGACGGCAACAATGTTGACCCCAATAATAACGGCCCAGCCGATAATAAAACCCCCACCACCATTAGTTTCAATGAAAACCCCGCATTAGGTTTAGCCAAAACTGTGGGAGTGCCAGTAGATAATGGGGATGGTACATTCTCCGTAACTTACACAGTATTAGTAGAAAACACGGGAGACGTGCCATTAAGAAATATCCAGGTAATCGAAAACCTTTTCGGCGATGCCATCAGCACCTTTAAAGATGCTACGGCTATTTCTATTCCCACCCCACCAACCATTCTCAGCGGATCATTACAAGCAGTCAATCCTAACTTTAACGGAAATAGCGATCGCAATCTCTTAGCCGGGACAGAAGCCTTACCAGCAGGACAAAAAGCCCAAATTAATTTTACCGTCAAAGTCACCCCCGGCAATAATTTTGGTCCTTATAACAACACTGCCATTGGCGAAGCAACCAGCCCCGGCGGCGCAAAACTCACCGACGAATCCACCGACGGTACAAATGTGGATCCCGAAGGCGACGGCTCCGCAAATAATGCCATACCCACCCCAGTTTCCTTCAAACCAATCCCACTTTTAGGTGTAGCCAAAGCCGCCGGAGAAACAGTAGATAATGGAGATGGAACATTCACAGTCCCCTACACCGTAATATTGAGAAACCAAGGCAGTTTACCCTTAAATAATATCCAGGTAACCGAAAACTTACTCGGGACTCCAGATAGCACCTTTAAAGATGCCAAATCCATTGAAATAGTTACCCCGCCAAAAATTATCAGTGATACACTAACAGCACTAAATCCCAAATTCGACGGACAAAAAGAACAAAACCTATTAGGAGGTACAGAAACCTTAGCCTTAAACGCCAGCGCCACCATCACCTTCAGCGTCAAAGTTACTCCCAATCCCATTAACCTCGGTCCCTTTAATAATACCGCCGTTGGTAGCGCCACTAGCCCTACTGGCGAAAAAGTCACAGACTTATCCACCGATGGCAGCAATACCGATACTAATGGCAACAAAAATCCCAACGATGACAGTCAACCTACCCCAGTTGCCTTTGCCGAAAAACCCACATTCAGTTTAGTCAAAACGATTAGTAACGTCACCCGGAATGGCACATCAGTTAGCGGCATTAACTATACCGATATTAGTACCTTTGTCAGCGACCAAAAAATCCTCCAAGCCATCAAAGCCGCCAATCTTCCCACCACGGGCATTACTAATATTCCCGGTACAACAGTCTTGCAAAGCGATGACGAAGTTGAATACACCATCTACTTCATTGCAGGCGGTACAGGTGTTGCCAAAAACCTGAAAATTTGCGATGCCATTCCCGAAGGTACGATTTTTGTTAACGGCAGTATCAGTTTAACTATGCCAGTTGCCGGATTATCAGATCAACCTCAAACTGATGGAGCAGATGGGGATAAAGGCACTTTTGTCAATACCCTAGATGTCTCCGCACCTTATACTTCTCCCCCTTGTCCAAATCAAAATAATCCTAACGGCTCAATCGTTGTCAATTTGGGCAATATTCCCACTGGACCTAGCGGGCAAAATGTTGGTTTTGTGCGTTTTAGAGTGAAGATTGATTAATTTGTTATTGGTTGTTGGTTATTGGTTATTGGTTGTTGGTTATTTGTTATATTTTTAATGTAGATTTTGTTAAGAAAAGTGGATCGAAATAGAGTGCAAAAGTTCCAAAAGGTCATTAGCCCTCCTTTGGATTATTGGACAAGAATAGCTGAAACGACGCAAATTCGTCAAGTATTGAGAATTAATCTTAATAATTTCAACGAAGTTAAGGCACTTTCAGACTTCGAGCATTTGTAAAGTTATGTAAATTACTTTTTTTTTGAGGAAGAGGGGTTGGGGGTGAGGGTAAAAGAGCAATCTACCCCAAAGCGATATATAGCAGTTGACAGTTGATAGTTGATAGTTGACAGTTATTTGATGAAGATCAAACCCCATATCGAGCAAGGGTTGAAGGCTCTATCTCGCGCGTCCTAACTGTCCTAACTGATGTGGCGGTTGCTATACTAGGATTAAGTCTCGATCAAATGCTCCCCCATCGAACCATGCAAGTTACCCAACAGCGATACTACTCTCCAGAGGAATATCTAGCACTAGAGGAGGCGGCTGACTACAAAAGCGAATACATTGACGGTGAAATTTTTGCTAGAGTAGGTGAATCTACTAATCATAATCGGATAGCTGGCAATTGCAGTACTGAGCTTTATTTTGCCTTCAAAAAACTCGATTATGAGGTTTTCATGAGTGATGTCCGTCTGTGGATACCGAAGCGGCGCATCTACACTTATCCCGATGTGATGATAGTTGCTGGAGAACCGAATTATTATAACGATCGCACGGATACAATTACTAATCCGCAAGTCATTATAGAAGTTTTGTCAAAGTCAACGAAAGGGTATGACAGCGGTGAAAAGTTTCAAGCATACCGAACTATTCCTACCTTTGCAGAATATCTATTAATTGACCAGACTAGGATTTATGTAGAACATTTTTATAAAACTAATAATAAGCGATGGTCTTTTGGGGAATATGATGAATCAGATGAAGTAATAGCCCTTTCTTCGGTATCTTTCCAAATTTCTCTGGCGGATATTTACAATAAGGTTAAATTAGCAGAAGTAGATGAGCAAGAATTGCAGGAGGGGGACTAGTGCCGCTACGCGGAAGTCAAAAGTCAAAAGTCAAAAATATTGACTGGTGCAGTAGTCCTACTATTCTACGATTGGCGATTCACCCTGGTTTGCCTAGTCTTAACTCAAGTCTTGGCAATCGGCGGATGTTCGCCCAAAGCGTAGATTGCGCGACGTAAATTGATTAAACCTGGTCTATTTAACTGTAACTCACTGACAGTAACTCGACCTGTTGGTGTTAAGCCGATGATGAGCGTGTAGTCATCATTCCAGGTAAAATGGTCAGACCAAACCTGTTTGCGTGGATGATATAAGGAAACCGACTCTCTAGTGAGGGGATCAATACCTTCAATCTTGGTATGTTTATGATTATTACAACCTTGACAGGACAAAGCTAAATTATCGAGAGTGGTTTGACCACCTCGATAGCGCGGCATGATATGCTCTACAGAAAATGATTGGGTGGCAAACTTTGCCTGACTGTAACAATACTCGCAACAATCACAGGCACGTTTGGAGACAAAGCGCCGCTGTTGACTGGTAATCCTTTCATCAGACATAAGCAGGAGTCGGGATTCCCAAATCTGCCATTACCTGAGTCAAGGAAACATTGCGCAGACGAGCAACTTCCCCAAGATATATGACTCGTGCTGCATCCAGATTTTCAATTTCATCTGTCAGTTGCAGAAGTTCGGTATGCTCTTCCGTTGTCAGGGTTAAGGCAGCTCTTTTAGCCACTAACTCATTAAACCTATTTTGGATAGAAACCGGAATACCCCGATTAATTTTCAAAAGCAATTCCGACTCATTTGCCGACAGATTAGGCGCTAATCGTTGGGCACGTAACTTGAGGAGATGAGCAATAAACTCTTCCAATTCTCCTGTGGGCATAGTTTCGACTGCCTCGATTAGTTGTGCGGCTGAAACTTTCGCTTCAACTTGAATAGTAAGCATCAGGTTCCTTGCTACCACTTCTCGACTCTATAAGACTAGGGTAACGCATCCTAGCTATTTGCGATCGGTTTACCGCCTCTCCTTGAAATCCCCGACTTCTCCAAGAAGTCTAGGATTTCGCCGTTATATATAACCGATCTGTAATATTTGTGATACCTTATTGCCAGTCACTCTAGGAGAGAATCCCCGTGAGCTACTTTGATGAGGCAAAAGCCCACTTTATCGCATCTCACCAGCATCCCATCAATCAAGTGCTGCACCATATTACCAATATACTTGCGATCGCAGCGGTATTCCTGCTGTTCTACGATTGGCGGTTAACTCTGGTTTGCCTAGTCTTAACCCAAGTCTTGGCTATCGGCGGACATACCTTCTTTGAGAAAAACGAACCCGCTTTCAGAAAGTATCCCGGTGTCACCATCTTAGCCTCCATGTCCTGGTCTTTTGAAAATTGGTTTGGATTCCGCCCTAGAAAAGGGGCTAGGGGCTAGGGGCTAGGGGCTAGGGAATAAAGTCAAAAGTCAAAAGTGAAAATTCTCTTCCCCCTCTCCTCACTCTCAAGATTTTAGTAACATAAAAAATTTGACCCTTCAACAGGAGTGATTATGTACCAAGGTTTGCCAGTAATTGACGCAGATGCCCATAAACTAGAAAATCCGATGATTATGCGGGATTATCTGGAACCAGAATATCGCGATCGCGTCGGTTTGGTTATTGATAGTCTAGGGGATCAACGGGCAAAAATCATCGACTTTAACCCCGCTACCGGAAAAAATGATTTATTGCGGATGTTTCCCCAACCTCAAGGGTTAGGCAAAGGCGGTTTTCGTAACTTGCATCCCGATACCACATTGGGTGCGATGTTCAATAAAATCCGCATCGAACACATGGACCAAGAAGGGATTGATGTCCATACAATATATGGGACGCTGAATCTGATTTTTTCCAGTATTATGGATAAAGATTTTGCGATCGCACTCTGCCAAGCCTATAACAGTTACATGGCGGATGATTGCCGAGGATACGATAATCGCCTGAAACCGATTGGTGTAATTCCTCTACAAGATGTGGAAGAAGCGGTAAAAGAAATGTATCGCTGCGTCAATGAATTAGGGATGATTAGTGTTGCTGTTGCACCTAATTTACCCGTGCCCCATCCTCAAGCCCCCGATGCTTTTCCAGAGATTCGCACTTGTAAAGCAATTAGTCATCCAGACTTCCGTCCTATTTTACAAGCTGCTGTGGATCTAAATATTGGCTTAGGCATTCATGGTGGTCCAGGTTCCTATATGGTAGGTGGTATTGCCGATCACATGGAAACCTTCGTTCTCACTCATATTTTCGTTCAGCGTAACCAACAACAATTAGCCTTAGCAAGGATGATTTTTGATGGCGCGTTTGAAGAATTTCCGACCTTACGAGTAGGCTTTTTAGAAGGAGGTTGTGGGTGGGTTCCCGACTTAGCCCACGCTTTCCACGAACATTGGGAAAAACGCATCCGCGACTTCGATCCCAAAAATCCATACCGCCCATCTTTGATGGAATTCACCAAATTAATGATTCAGGAAAAAGGCGGACGCGATAACGTCAATATTATTAGTCAAGCGAAGAATCTTTTCGATTTATTGTGGAATGCCAAACACGATCCCACAAAGATTGATGATGCTAGTTTGTACGAACATTATGACCTACGCCATCGAGATCCCTTAGACTATTTTGAACGGGGACAAATCTTTACCTCCTTTGAATCCGACGATCCCGGTCCTGCATATTTACACATTGCCATGGGTGAAGTTGGTAAAAAGATTGCTTGCTTCTCTGGCGATTACGGACATTGGGATGGCGTACTCCATAACTGCGTCACAGATGCAGCAACAGTTACCGATTACGACCGCGAACATCTAGGATTATTACTAGGTGGAAATGCGCTATCCTTGTATGGCGATCGTTTGCGTCAATCTTTACCGTCAAACCTGATGGCGGTGGCTCTGTAAGTTGAGTTAGTTATTAGTTATTAGTTATTAGTTGTTGGTTGTTGGTTATTGGTTGTTGGTTGTTGGTTATTGGTTGTTCGTTGTTCGTTGTTCAAATAACAAATCACAAATCACTAACAACTAATAACAGTATCTATTGAGGTAAATAGTCAGAGTTAAGAACATCTTCTAGTGTAAAAGGAGGATCTAACGGGAAAAGATTGGAGGATAATTGATATTTTTGCAACGTATCCTCTCTAGCTATGTGGTAGGAATCTCGAAACATATCTACTAAAAGGGATCTGAGGCTCGGACTATCTTCAAGAGATAAGCAAATCTGCCTTCTCTGTTCGACAACTGTATTGCGCCACCCCCTGGCATTATAGGCTTTCTCTGATTCCCAATACATCAACTTAAGTAGATGTTCAATCAGGACAATTAATCTGCTTTTAAGTTCCTTTTTCTCACTTCGTCCCATGCTTTCGATTTCTTCAATTAGATTTGACCATTCTACCTCTTCAAAGCGACGTTCTTTCAGCAATTGTGCAGTTGTTTGTATCCACAAATAAAAATCCTGTTCATAAAGGATTTGATTGAGTTGGGGTTGAGAACAGGTTGCCATAGCAGTTTATCCTTCTGTACTAGTTCCAGTCGAGATTCGTAGGTTGGGTGGAGGGTACGACACCCAACAAATTCAGGAATGTCAGCGGGCAGCAAAGGCGAGACGCATTTCTTCGACACAATCTTGAGGTTGCCTTCCTCCTGACGAGTGGTGCTGCATAAGCGACTTGGAGTCATATCTATATCTAAGTATAGAAGAGCGATCTGCTAATAGATCGATGATTGGCAAAGCGCTACTCTGGGCGGATTGCTATTCTTCCTCACCTAATCTTCTTTTCATTATGCGATCGCGGTTGGGAATTGAACAACCCTGGTTTTACCATGAGTGCAAAGGTTGAAGCCCATGAAAGTTTCCTGGAAAAAACTACTTATCAAAACAATCTTATGGTTAGCGGCTGAGATTGTCCTCAATTCCCTCAACCTCGACACTATAGCTGACTATAGCGAATTTATTTTTGAACGGCACACTACTGCATCAGTTCAATTTCACTGCACCTATTAAAGCTTGAGTCTGCGGCAAGCTGCTGTAACTTTCATCACCGATGGTGCTGGTACATAAGTTCTCCTTAAAAGTTACTAACGGGAATTGCTAACCAGTTTCTAACATCGTTAAGGGTGTGTCGTTACTCTATTTTCAATGGGACTGAAAATTAAACTGCATACGTCGATTTCAGTCACACCTAATAAGGATAGAGAAGCCAAACCAACAACTTCAACCTACAAGGGGACTGAAATCAAAACTGCATAAGTCCATTTCAGTCACACCTATTAAAGATACAGAAGGAAAGATAACCAATTTAACCTTCAGTTATAAACGAAAAGGAGTTCCTATGAATCTGCAAAATTTATGCCGCCAAGTCGCCATAGGTACAGTTCTAGCATTCCCAATTGCTTCATTTAATGTCGCAAGTGCCTTAGCTGGTCAACAAGACTTCACCATGGTCAACGACACCGATTTAGTCATGACAAATTTATACGTGTCCTCTGCTAACTCAAGTAATTGGGGGAGGGACAGACTAGGCGATAGCGTGCTACAGAGTCACGACGAATTTTTTGTAGAGTTTAATAACAATTCCAATCAATGTTTGTGGGATATCAAAGCTGTTTACGAGGATGGTTCTTACGACAAGGGACAATTCAATCTTTGTGAGACTAATACTGTAAGAGTCTGGGGTTATGGTGGTGAATACGGACCAGATAGTGGAGCGATTTCGTCCAACAAATACTGATACCAACCTAATCCCGTCAGTGGTTAAAACCACTGACTAATAGCTCAAGTCCTCTCAAGAGGACTCAAAGCTTTAAAAACTTCAACCTTCAGTCAGTTTTAACTGACTTTCGCTATGAGACGGAGGTTTTAACCTCCGGCGGATGTAACAACGATAGCAATCCTAAATAAGTTGTGGAAATTTTATCAGGTAAAACGCCCACACAGAGCAGGTTTCAGCAGCAGAACACATAACCAATCATTTGGGACGGCGATCGCAAGCAACAACTAACTGCATAACTCTATAGCAATCCTAAATCAGTTGTGGCAATTTTCTGCGGCACGATCCTTGCTATCCCTGGGTTTCAAACCTATCGCTTGTTGCGACTCATTTAGGGTTGCTATATATTTTCCCCAATTTTGCATAAAAATCGGAATTTTCACCTGATTTATATATAGAGGGCGATTAGCGAAAGCGCACGATCGCACAGTGCTTACTTTTTCAACCCTGTTAAAGACACCTAAGTAACCAAGGACTGATTATGAATACAACCACCGTAACTGCAACTGGCAACAATAACATTGCGTATGCAGCAACCAACAACAACTAACTGCATAACTCAATTTTCCCCACACCTATTAAAGATACAGAAGGAGAGCAAGCAAATTTCCGCCTTAGCTCAGACTTCAATCTTCAACCAATTTACTGACACATCCAAATAACTAATACTAAGCTGCAAGATTGGTTGGATAAAATTTCTGACCACCCAAACCCAATCCAACATTCAAACATTACATTGACAAGGAGCTAATCGCTATGGGTTTCAAACCTTCTGGCAATAACAATATCGATGCCCTATTACATGGAACATATTGGACTGATACAGGAAAAGCCGTTGTTCTAACCTATAGTATTGATACCACTGGTAACGATGGACTTAATTTCAGTCAAGTCGCAATGGTGCAAGAGGCACTTAAACAATGGAGTAACGTTGCCAATATCACGTTCCAACAAGTTGCTAGTGGTGGAAATCTTCGTATTGGGGGAGAAAACGGAACAGGTGGAGTGACATATTACAAAGAGGATGTAAAGTGGTGGAACCCTACAACTTGGGGTACTAATAAACTCAACCATACGGATATTAAACTGGGAAAAGATTCTGATACAGGTATTGGAAATCGTTTTCTTGAAGTCGCTTTGCACGAAATTGGTCATGCCCTTGGATTAAAGCATCCTGGTAACTACAACGGAGAAAAAGGGAAAGGTCAAGGTTTATTTCTGCCCTACTCTCAAGACAATAGCACTAACACCATCATGTCCTACAACGATGTAGGAAGGTATGCAGGTACGCCAATGTCCTATGACATTCGGGCTATTCAATACCTATATGGGGCAAGAATATTTAATTCTAGCAACACCACGTATAAGTTTGATACTGTATATAACTACAGCGATGGTTCGCGCTATCAAGGCAATAGCAACCAACAAATGAAACTGTCTGTATGGGATAGTGGCGGAACAGACACATTTGACTTTTCAAAACTGGCATTCAATCCTAATGGCTATCACCTTGATATCAGAGAAGGCAACATTAGCACGCTGAAAAGTGCCTTTAATTCAGAATCCTATCAACCGAGAGACAATACTAAGAACACTAGCGGTCTGATTTACTACGCTACACCCTATGGTACTTCCGTTGCTTATGGCGCACAGATTGAAAACGTGATTGGTACTTCTAGCAATGACAACATTTTTGGTAATAGTGCTACTAATGTCCTGAATGGGGGCGCTGGTAATGACTACCTTGATGGTGGTTTTGGCTACGATTACCTCTATGGTGGAGATGGAAACGATTCTCTCTATGGTGGAGATGGAAACGATTCTCTTTATGGCGATGCAGGTGAAGATTATCTCTCTGGTGGTTTTGGTAATGATTCTCTCTCTGGTGGAGATGGGAACAATTCTCTCTACGGCGATGCAGGTGATGATTACCTCTCTGGTGGTTTTGTTGGCAATGACTACCTTGATGGCGGCACTGGTAATGACTCTATGTCTGGTGGTGCAGGTAATGATACTTATGTAGTTGACAGTACTGGGGATGTTATTACTGAATACTTTGATGGGGGAATTGATAGAGTTTATTCCTCTATCAGCTACAGCCTGGCCTATAACATAGAGAACTTAAATCTTACAGGTAGCGCCTACTTCGGCTATGGTAACAGCCTGAATAACACTATCATCGGTAATGACTACAACAATTATCTCTCTGGTGGAGATGGTAACGATACCCTCTACGGCTATGGTGGTAACGATACCCTCAGTGGTGACTTCGGCAATGACTACCTCGATGGCGGCACTGGTAATGACTCGATGTACGGAGGTACTGGCAATGACACCTATGTAGTTGACAGTTACGGGGATTTTGTCACTGAAAACTTGAATCAGGGTACTGATACCGTCTATTCTTCTATCGGCTACACCCTAGAAAATAACCTGGAAAACTTAACCCTCACAGGTAGCGCCTACTACGGCTACGGTAATAACCTTAATAATAGTATCAGTGGTAATGGCTACGACAATTTGCTCATTGGTGGAGATGGTAATGATACCCTCTACGGTAATGGTGGTAATGATACTCTTCTTGGTAGCAATGGCAATGATTCCCTCATTGGTGGAGATGGTAATGATTTCCTCATTGGTGAGGTAGGCAATGACTCCATGTTTGGTGGTACAGGTAATGACACCTATGGAGTTGACAGTACCTCAGATGCTATTACCGAAAACTTCAATGAAGGGATTGATACAGTCTCTTCTTCTATCAACTATAGTCTAGGAAATAACCTAGAAAATTTAACCCTCATCGGTACTGCTTACTCTGGCTACGGTAATAGCCTTAATAATAATATCAGCGGTAATGGAGAAAATAATTACCTCAGTGGTGGAGATGGTAATGATTTCCTCTATGGCGATGATGGTAATGATACTCTTTTTGGTGGTAATGGGAATGACACCCTCAAGGGAGGAAAGGGTAATGACTTGATGTCTGGTGGCACGGGTGATGATACCTATATAGTTGATAGTACTGGAGATGTTACGACTGAAAACTTGAATGAAGGTACTGATATAGTTTATTCTTCTGTCAACTACACTCTAGGAAATAACGTAGAGAATTTAACCCTCACAGATGCAGCAGTCTCCGGTAATGGTAATAGCATTAATAACACTATCAGGGGTAATTTGTTCAACAATTCCCTCAGTGGTGGAGATGGCAATGATGTCCTCTATGGCGATAATGGGAATGATACTCTCATTGGTGGTAATGGGAATGATACCCTTGATGGAGGAAAGGGTAATGACTCGATGTTTGGTGGTACAGGTGATGACACCTATATAGTTGACAGTACTGGAGATGTTGTTACTGAAAACTTGAATGAAGGTACTGATACAGTCTCTTCTTCTATCAACTATAGTCTAGGAAATAACCTAGAAAATTTAACTCTCATAGGTAGTGCTTACTCTGGCTACGGTAATAGTCTTAATAATAATATCAGCGGTAATGGAGAAAATAATTACCTCAGTGGTGGAGATGGTAACGATACCCTCAGTGGTGGAAATGGTAACGATACCCTCAGTGGTGGTACTGGTAATGATACCCTCAGTGGTGGAAATGGTAACGATACCCTCAGTGGTGGTACTGGTAATGACTCAATGTATGGTGGTACGGGTGATGATACCTATATAGTTGACAGTACTGGAGATGTTGTTACTGAAAACCTGAATGAGGGAACAGATACCGTCTCCGCTTCTATCAACTACACTCTCGGAAATAACCTAGAAAATTTAACTCTCATAGGTACTGCTTACTCTGGTTCCGGTAATAGCCTCAATAACACAATCAGCGGGAATAACTACAACAATTACCTCAATGGTGGAGCGGGGCATGATACCCTCTACGGTTATGGTGGCAATGATACTCTTGATGGTAGTACTGGTGATGACCGGATGTACGGTGGTACTGGAGATGACATTTATATAGTTGATAGTACTAGAGATACTATTATCGAAAACCTCAATGAAGGGATTGATACCGTCTCTACTTCTGTCAACTACACTCTGGGAAATAACCTGGAAAATTTAACCCTCACAGGTACAGCTTACTCTGGCTATGGTAATACCCTCAATAACACTATTAGCGGTAATATCTACAACAATTACCTTTGGGGTGCAGATGGAAATGATTCCCTTTATGGCTATGGTGGTAACGATACTCTCAGTGGTGGTAATGGGAATGACTATCTTGATGGTGGTACTGGAAATGACTGGATGTATGGCGGTACGGGTGATGACAGCTATAGTGTTGATAGTGCCTCAGATGTAGTTACCGAATACTTGAATGAAGGTACTGATACTGTCTATTCTTCTGTCAGCTACAGTCTCGGTAATAACATAGAGCATTTAACCCTCACAGGTACAGCTTACTCTGGCTATGGTAATAGTCTTAATAATAGTATCAGCGGTAATAGCTACAACAATTACCTCAGTGGTGGAGATGGAAACGACACCCTCATCGGTAACGCTGGTAACGATACCCTCGTCGGTGGTTTCGGTAACGACATCCTTACCGGAGGTGCTGATGCAGATAAATTTGTCTTCAATTCCCGCTACGAAGGAATTGATACCATCACCGATTTTATCTCGCAACAGGGTGATAAACTCCTCGTCTCCGCGAGTGGCTTTGGTGGTGGATTAAACCTAGGCGCACTATTCTCCAGTCAGTTTATCATTGGGTCCGGCGCTTCAGATACTAGCGATCGCTTTATTTATAACTCCTCCACCGGAGGACTATTCTTCGATGCTGATGGTATTGGTGCATCCTCCCAAGTACAGTTTGCTAAACTTTCCACTGGACTTAATTTAATTAGCAGCGACATTGTTGTTGTCTAATATCAAGCTGCGTCTAAACTTACATTTTTCACGCTTATCAACAACCCGCCAGTGGTTTTAACCACTGGCTAATAGCTGAAGTCAGTTAAAACTGATAACTTGCAGCAGTAGCGATAACCCGGCAGTGGTTCAAACCACTGCCTAATAGCTTAAGTCAGTTAAAACTGACTAGAATAATAATTTCAGTCCATTTTAATGGACTTAAGCTATGAGCCGTAGAATTAATTCTACGGCGGGTTTTCTAGCTTACTGACAATGATGCAAGTTATGAGTTAAAGGGGATAACATTTGTCTTTAACCAAGATTTTCATATCCGTATGCTTCACCCTGATTGGGGAATAGAAAAATTATCAAATCAGCCATTAGCCATCAGCCATCAGCCATCAGCCATCAGCCATTAACCATTAGCCTGTCTTCCATTAGCCATCAGCCATTAGCCATTAGCCTGTCTTCCATTAGCCTGTCTTCCATTAGCCATTAGCCTGTCTTCCATTCCCCACTGCATAACTCCATTTACCCAATATCTATTAAATATACACAAGGAGAATTAAACCCAAACCGATTCAGTCTCGATACTGAAATAAAAATCATGAATGGCACTAATACTTCAACCAACCCTTCCCAAACTCCAACCCAAACTCCTAACGTTTGGTACAACTCACCAACCCAACCAACTCCTCCCCCTAATTCACCTAGAAATAAATCTCCCCTATTAATAGGATTAATTACCGTTGTTACTGCTAGTTTGGTAGTGGGTGGTGGTTTTCTAGGATATAAACAATGGCAAAACAATAAACTGCAAGATAAACTGCGAGGTGAACTGCAATCTCTCCAGCTTGACATCCAGAAGTTACGAGGAACAGGTCAATTTGAATACTGTATCCAACAATCCCAAAATTTTCCACAAAATAACCAATTAATTTCCCCACAAGATAACCAAAGATTTTCTCTTGAAGTCAATAGTTTACTGAGAGACTGCCAAAAGTCTCTAGCTGTGCAATTACTTGCCAATGCGAAAAAGTCAGCCGCAAGCGACCAATTCATCAATGCCATTGAAGCGGGTAAAAAAATTGAAAATACTCTCGACTCAGAAATCTACGCACAAGCACAAGAACTTATCGTGCAATGGTCTAATGAAATCCTTAATAGAGCTGAAGTACAATATCAGTTAGGAGAAATAAAAATAGCACAAGATTGGGCAAAAGCAATTCCCGAAACTGTCCCAGTTTATCAAAAAGCCCAGAAACGCAGCGAATATTGGCAGACTGAATGGAATGGCAACCAAAACTACTATCAAAATGCTAAAGATGGACTAGATAATAGTCAGTGGGACAGAGTAATTACTGAAGCTAACCAAATCAGAACTCAGTATTGGATCCAAAAAGTCAAACCCATAAAAGATGATGCCAGTTATTTACTTACAGCTAAAACTGCACTGAATAACAGTCAATGGAATCAAGCCATTCAATCAGCCAACAAAGTAACAACCAATGCCGGAAAGTCCCAAGCTGAGTCAATTATCGCAAAAGCCAGTGATGAAAAGTATTTAAGTGCGGCGAGGACTGCACTTGATAACAGTGAATGGAATAAAGCCATTGAATCAGCAAATAAGGTGACAACTGACTATGGCAAAGAACAAGCTAAATCAATTAAAGATACCGCCAACGATGAGAAGCATTTGAGTGCGGCTAGGCAAGCATTTAATAACGGTGAGTGGGCGAAAATTTTTGATGAACTTAGTCAAGTAAAAACTGATGCGGGGAAGGAGAAAGCTAATGAAATTAAGGAACAAGTGGAAGGACTTATCGGACTAGCCGCAGTTATTTACCTTTTGAATAATCTGTCAGGGCAACCTGATGTGCAAGCCTCACCTTAATTTTATCTCCAGATATTTATTTCCCAAAACTAAATAACTCCATTTTTTTCACATCTATTAAACATTACAAGATTCTGTTTTATCTACTTGATGAGGTAATCCCATGTTATTTGAAACCCTATTAACCAACCCCATTTTCTTTCTCAGAACTATTCTAATTGTAGTCATTTCCATCACCTTACACGAACTCGCCCATGGCTTTGTAGCTTTAAGCCAAGGTGATGATACTCCAAAACGTACAGGTCATTTAACTTTAAATCCCGTCGTTCACATGGGATGGGAATCAATTATCTTTCTTTGTCTAGCTGGTATAGCTTGGGGACAAATGCCCATCAATCCCGCCCGATTTCGTCATAAAAAGATTAGTAATATTTTGGTATCAGCAGCAGGTCCAATATTAAATTTATGCTTGGGAATTCTTTTTGTTATTCTTCTCAATCATAACTTTAGTCTTTCTTCTGGTGCTTGGTTAAGTTCTGAATTCCTCCATTTGGGAGCATATATCAATTTAAGTTTGTTTCTGTTCAACCTGCTACCCATCCCACCCCTTGATGGCTTTCATATCTGTAGCGAATTCTTCCCTGAATTAAAACAATTAGAACATAGTCCATTTGGCTTGTTGGCTTTAGCCATTCTTTTTACAGGTGGCTTTTCTGACAGTTTGAGTTTGCTTGTTGATGGGATTATTTGCCAGTTTATTACCTCAGTTGGTGGGTGCTTTAGCTAAAGTATCTCTGGAGCAATTCTCAGGAGATAAACTTATCATTTTTTTTATTTATCTCCCTCTAAACGACTAAAGTTAATGGATTTAAGATTGACGACAATTAGACTTCTCCAAAATATAAACTATAGTATATAGCGTGTTTCGAGATCGTGGAAAGGGTGAAGCATTCGGATACAATATCTATGGTTTTCAGCGATTGTTGATCGCCCGAATGCTAGGCTTCGCGAAGCTAGGCTAACGCCAAGCTTCGCTAACGCTAACACCCCTACTAATCTCTCTGTCTCCTAACCGCTGTTTGCTTGGGGAAACCCTGGTAGAGCAAGTTTTGTCGATGATTAAAGAATCCCCTGACTAGAAGTCAGGGGAGTGTCAATGACAATACTGCCACGATTCCCAAGCAACTGCATAACCTCAAAATCCTGACACCTATTTATGAATGGGAGGGAAATGGGCAAGAACAAAGTTTGAGCTGAGGCTGCAACTTGGTATCGGCACTCCTTTCGCCAACTGCGATGTTGCTAATCTATTCAAACTTGACCTTGAGTTGTACTCTAGGAAAGGGTGAAAGAATGTAGTCAATCATAGGGTAAGAGCATGAACCATGGTAGAGCCATCGAGATATTGGACAATTATCAGAATAAATTCTGTCAGTCAAGGGTACACAATTACTGGGGCTAGGGATTTCTTTCACAGGCAATTTCCTAAGTTTGTCGATGCGGAAGAGTTATCAAACCAGGAGAATCAATTGGTGCGAAATTTCTTACTATCCCAATTCCGCGAACGGGATAATGGGATTGATGATTTAACCCGTGCGATCGCAGGTTTGTGTCTTAGATGCTATATCTCTCACGATATTCTGAGTGCTGTGAGAAGGTTGGTGCAAAAATACAGGTCTGAGTATTACTTGCGTGTAGAAGATATCCTCCCCATAGTTCTTAATGATGATGGACAATCTTTAATTATTTTGAACGATGAGGGAACAAGTCAACTGATTCTGAATAACAATGGTGAAACTCAGGAAAGTAGGTACAATTTTTTCACTGTTGAGGTGTTGCGCACTTTTCAGCAAAATGCGAAGTCCCAAAGTCTCACCAATTGGACATACACTCTTACGCACAGAAATTCTGAATTAAAAAACCATTTGTCGCAGGAGTATGGTCTTTGTTTGTTAAGTGATTGGGCGCTGCTGAATCGAGCTAAACCGGAACATTTAGAAGGGGAAAATCGCCAGATCCTAGAAGTCTTTCATCGTGTCTACCGTCGAGATAGACGCAACCAAAGACAATCGGGAAGATGTCCAGATCCTTCAAGAGATCAATTGACAGAAATGCTGCGGCTTTTGCAAGCCCAAGGTATCAGGATTAATTCTCCAAGTGAACTTAGGAGGAAATTAGAAAGGATAGCAGTATTCGTCCGTCAGGAGAGAATTTCCAGGGAGATGGGTTATCCTCAGAATATAATACCTCTTGTGGTAAGCCATCCTGATACTGGAGAAGATATTGAGAGAGATATACCAGATCCTAATTCATCTCTTGACCCAGATCGAGAAGAAAAAAATGAATTGTTGGATTTTGTTAGTAATCAATTAAGAGAGGCGTTGATATGGGGGATTGAACAGGGAATTTGCGATCGCATGGCTGAGTTACAGAAAAGTAGAAAGTATGTGGCTTTTGCTGGCAACTTCATTCCTTGGCTACAACTATTCTATTGTCAGGGTATGTCTCAAAGTCAAATTGCCCAGCAGTTTGGCATGACTCAGTGTCAATTTAGTCGGGTGTTACAGCCCACAAAACTATTAACTCAAGTGCGGTTTCGGACTTTAGATAGACTCCTCAGCAGTATTTTAAAAAGGGCTAGAGAATTAGGTTTAACGGAAATTCCGCCGGAGGTACACTATTTAAGTAATTTAGTCCAGCATTTGGAGTTTTTTGTGGATGGGGAATTTTTCGATAATGCAGCAGCAGAATTGAACGCGAGATCTCAACAGCGTAGTAGCACTTATGCTAAATTACTCTGTGAACATCTTGATAGTATAAGCCGATCTACTTCAAATTTGATAAGCTGATTTTCGGCAAATTGGTATCTGTAAATTATCTAGTGTGGGAGTGTCTGAGTTAAATGATAATTAGTTGGCAACAGGAGAACTGTCATGGTTAGTTACGCAAAAAATAAAACTAAGTTTTCTCAATTATTACCAGAATCTATTTGGCTGGAAGCAGAGGATTTTGAGGAAGCGGTAAAGATTAGTAAGCGAGTCACTGATGAGGCGCATCAGTGGCAAATATATTTGAATAGTCTGGCGCTGATTGGTTTTGAAAGATGGGTGAAGCAACGATATCCAGATTTATCTGTAAATCGGGATAGTTGTTCGTTGTTTGAATCTGTCAATATGACTGAGGCTGTTTGTAATCTGAAGGTTGGTGAGTTTAAGGTTTGTTTGCTGGTAGTTGAGGAATTGGGAGATAAAGTGTTAGTACCGAAAGTAGTGGTGGATTTACCGGATTTAGTTGGTCATTTTTATGTGGTGGTGGAGGTTTTGGAAGAGGAGGAAAGGGTAATTTTGCGTGGTTTTTTGCAGTATGATGAGTTGGTTAATGCTCGGAGTGCGGTTAATTTAGAGGCTGGTGGTGAGGGGGGTTATCAGTTACCGCTATCTTTGTTTGATAGTGAGATGAATCATTTGTTGTTTTACTCGCGTTATTTGGCTCCGAGTGCGATTCTTTTGCCAGTAGATTCAGGAAATACATCAGAGATTGATAACCATACAGAAAATACGCCACAGATTGATGATTATTCATCAAATACACCAGGGATTGACAAGGAGACAGAAAACAGATCGCAGATGGATGATTCTCAAGCAGAATTACGACCATCTTTAGTTAAACAAGTGATAAATGTTGCTCTCTGGTTGGGGGGTGAAATTGATGAATTAACTCGAAATTTGGGCTGGGGACTTCCAGCACCATTAGTAGCTGCTGCTGCATCAGGTTTTCGTTACACTCAATCTTTTGATACAGCGATCGCACAATTGAGGGAGCGGGGTATTAATATCCCTCCCCAAGCTTCTGGTAATTGTCGAAAAATCTATCTAGGGGAGATACATTTAGAGATTTTGGCGGGAATTTGGGCGTTACCTCCTACTTCTGATGAGTCAATTCCCCGGTGGTCATTACTGTTAATTTTGGGTAGGGAGTCGGGTGGTTTTTTACCCAAGGGTATCCGGTTGCAAGTCAAGGATATTAATAGTGTTTTGTACAATAAAGTGCTGGAAACTGATGATTGTTATATGGTGGTGCGGTTAAGTGCAAATTTGGACGAACAGTTTACGGCGACGATTGAGTTACAGGGGAAAGAGTTAGAGTTAGGGACTTTTGCTTTCAATCCCAACCAAATTCCTGGTACTATCCAGACTAATTGGTCTGGATTTAGAAGCATTTAGGTGGGAAAATATTCTTTTCTATTGATTCGTTCAGCTAGGATAAGTTTATGTGTAATCTACCAGTTATATGTAATAAGATTCAGATTGACAAGTATTAACTTATATGAACTCCTGCACTGTTTTCCAACTCAACATTTTGCGTCTTGGTCAAGATTGTAGCTTTCAGCTAAATTGGGGAGAAAGACAGCAAATTTTTGCTAATCTAAAATACCCTGAAGAGTTGAGTCTTTTATATCAAGACTGGAAAAGTGCTTATAAAAGATCCTATGGTGCGCCTTTGAGAGCAGAAATTCAAGATGATTTCTCTTTTACTCCGAACCAAGTAGATTGGAAAAATAAATCTGAGGAGGCTAAGGTGGCTTTACTTCAGAAATTTCAGCAGTGGTTGGGCGGTGTGGAGTTGTTACCAATTCGCAACCAAATTCAAAGTGCCGCAGTGCGTCAAATATCAGAGAAAAAGCGATGGCTGGAGCAGAATAACTGTGTTGATTTATTGATTGCTTGTGATTCCCCTGATTTAGCTAAACTCCCTTGGGAAATGTGGGAGATTGCACCTAAAGATTCGTCTATGGCTATTCATATTTCACGCACTGCTATTAATGCGGGTAATGAGGTAATTGCGGCTGGAAATATTCCTCGGCGGGGAAAACCTCGAATTTTGGTAATTTTGGCAGATGCAGAAGAATTGAATCTGATAGAAGACAAGAAGGCGGTGCAAGTGTTAAAGAAAGTGGCTGATGTTTCCCTCGTTAACATTGAATCAGGAGATATTAAACAAAAGTTTATTAATTATCTTTTAGATGATAGAGGTTGGGATGGGTTGATTTTTGCCGGACATAGTGATGAAACTGACCTGACGGGTGGCAAGATAGTATTAGCGCCAGGTGTAACAATATCGATTAGTGAAATTGAACATCAGCTTACTGAAGCAAAAAATCGGGGCTTGCGAGTAGCAATTTTTAATTCTTGTTGCGGTTTGAGTATTGCGGAATCTTTGCTGCGATTGGGGTTGAGTCAGGTGGTGATGATGCGAGAGCATATTCATGACTCAGTGGCTCATGTTTTTCTCAACCGATTGTGCCAGATTTTGGTAAATTATCAAGATATTCAGACGGGAGTGTTAGAAACTTGCAAGTATTTTGAGTCTGAGAAGTTGGCTTATCCTTCGGCTTATTTGATTCCTTCTTTGTTTCGTCATCCTTCTCCTCAAGCCGATTTGTTTCGGTTTGAAGCCTTGGGGTTGAAGCGGTTTTGGCGCACTTGGAAACCGACGCGGAGGGAAGCGATAGTATTATCTACGGTTCTGTTATTTAGCTTTTTACCTGTTGTACAAGACTTGTTGACTGATTATCGCACATTTTTTCAGGCTGTTTATCGAGATTTAACGCAACAGTTACCACGAGGTACGCCACCTGTGCGGTTGGTAGCAATTGATCAGAAGTCAATTAATCAAGAAGGCTTTAATGCTCAACGGATGAGTCGCACTTACCTAGCTAAATTAGTAGATAAAATTGCTGAGTTTAACGTTAAGACTGTGGGAATCGATTATTTGCTCCATTCCCAAGAATCTGGTGAGGCGCAATTGGCTAATTCTATCGAGTCTGCTATTAAAAAACATAATACCTGGTTTGTGTTTGGTGCTAATGAGGAAAAAGACTTAAGAGTACATCCTGATATAGCAAAACCTCAGTGGATGCTTCAGGGTGATGCTACCTTTTTCCTCTGGGATATGAAGTTACCCGACTCTCAGACTTGTTCTTTGTTTAATGTCAATTTGTCAGGTAATCTCCCGTCATGTCCTTTTCCCTACGTGTTAGCATTGTCCCATCTTCTTAATCAAAATCAGTCTTTAGGGAATTTACCTGAACCTCAAAAAATATTGGCAAGTCCAACAGAGGCTATTTCTCCCAAGAGTTTTCAGGATAAACTAAGTCAGTTTATTAAACAGAATCGGGGAAAAGATAAGGCGATCGCTACACTAAAACAAGCTTTTGCTCCCTTTGGCTGGCGTTCTGTGATTGACTTTTCTATTCCGCCAGATAGTGCTTATGACTGGATTCCAGCTAGAGATTTTCTCACATTAGACCCTAAAAATCCTGCTACACGGGAAAGGATTGAGGGACAAATTATTATTATTGGTTCTGGGGGATATATTGATGCTGAAGACAATTATTCAATACCTCCAGCTATTGACTATTGGTTACATCCACAGCGGCGGCAAGAATCAGGAGCAAAAGATAGTCGTAAATCTTTCAGTGGTGCAGAAGCTCATGCTTATATGGTTTACCAATTTCTCTCTCAGCGTCAGGTAACGTTAATTCCTGATTTTTGGTTGATTGGATTAGGGGCTGTTTTGGGGAAAGGGATGGTATTGATGTTGCTGCAAGTGAGGGCAAAAAAACGGCGAAAATTGGCATTACTGTTGGTTAATTTGCCTGTTGTTGGTGGCTTGGTTGGATTGCAGCTTTATATCTCATCATCCGTTTTAGTTCCTTGGTTTTTTCCATCAGTTGTTTTTGGCAATTACTTTCTATCAGTTTTTAGGAGGAAATATCATGTTTAGCAGAATCAGGGTACAGGTTTTACTGCTGGTGTTTGTCATTACAGGTGTTAGTTTTCCAGCTTTGTCAGCGTTGGTTGAAAGCTCATCAACTCACTCAGCTAGCCCAGAAAAGACTTTAATTGGTCAAAACAACCAGAAATCTTTGTATCAGAAGTTTTTGGATATTCTAGTAGGGCGACGGCAAAATTCTGGCACTCGTGGTGATGGTTTCTGTTCGATTTGGCCGGATAAAGATCGGACAGATTCACTCTTAACTTGGAGCGATCGCCCTTTATTTGCTTGGGAAGGGGAGGCGACACGAATTGAGGTTTATGATAGCGACTGGAAGTTAATGTGGGGAAAAGATGTAACAAAAGAAGTTCAGCAGATTACTTATCCTGATGATGCTGAAAACAAGTTGATAAGTGGTCAAGAATACACTTATATAGTGTCTTATAAATACAAAGAAGAAGATGGGAAAACTATATCGACAAAAAAACAGCATTCTTTTCAGGTTGTCGATTCGGAAAAATCAGCTTCACTCCAAGAGGGATTAACAATCCTCGAAAATCAAATCCAAAATCTAAGTGATGAGGAGAAAGCCATGGAAAGAGCCAACTACTTTGCACAACAGGAAATTTCGTTACCTGGAAATAGCAACAAACAAAAACTGTGGGCTGATGTTTTTCGGGAGTTGTTCTCGGTATCGTCGTTGGAATCGACTGAAGCAATCAAGGAAATCCGCAGTAAGGAATGTCATCCTAACCATAACTAACATTCCAGTAATGTCTCAAACTAATTGCTGATATTAAGCTGTTGTGTATCTCGAATTGGATAGTTATAGCACTACACTGATGGGAATGAGTGACAGCTTCCCATCAATAAGCCCCAATTAGCGCAGTAAAGGGGTATTCTGAGGTTCAGAAGTAACCAGCGATTGAGCTGGTTGAGTTTTGTCTTCATCTGGGGAAATCTCTAGAATAGAACATATTGAATCTGTTTTTTCCCTAGCCAACTCTTGCTGATACCAAAATCTCGGCTTGGTATCAGCAGCACTAGCAAATACAGCAAGTCGATAACAATTCGGACATTCATAAACTTGGGGAAACTCTCGTTGACTGGGATAAAGAAGTTTATAGAGGAAATCTTCAAACTCTGACTCAGATTGAGCTTTTGAGTAAGCATTAATTATTTCCTCAATTAATTTTTCCCGTAATGGTTCCCAGACTAGCTTGAATCCTTGGGGATTGGGAATTGGTGATAAATTGATGTTTTCACCGCATAAACAAGTAAGTTTTGGCATAGTTAATTCCTCTTAACGCGAGATATCAACAATAATTTGATTATTTTTGATAATAATAATCCGGTTGATGCCGCAATCTGGTGTAGAGATAATATCATCAGCCATTTTTTGAGCATCATCAATTTTGATCTGGTTACTTTCTCCTCTAGCAAGTTCAACCACGACAATCTTAGCTTGATTACTTTTTTCTATGATATTTTGAGCGATACTCCTGATGCGTTTGCTTTGAGGCTGCATTAAGTCAGCAGCGGTTTGGCTACCGTCTGGATGAATAAATCGATAATCCCCACTCCGAATACCTGGTATTTCTGCTGCACCTTCTACTCTGATTACTCCTGAAAGCTGACCTAATTGAGCTTGGCTATCCAAAAATTCACCAATTTTAATTTCATCCGATGTTGCTCTAGGATTATGGTTTACATAGGGTTCGCTCATCAGGAATAATATCCGTTTAATTATACATAATTCTGGGATTGGTTGCTTTCCAGCTCCCAGTATCAGCTACCAAGGGTTCCCAATCATGGTAAAACCTGACCAATAATGGGGATGGGATAGCACCTTATCTTCTATATTTAGCTCTGTTGGTAAGGGTTCACGATATTCATCACCAACTAAAGCACCATTTTCAAATTTAACTTTCCCTTCCAGCATCGCTACCTGTGCTTGTCTTAAAGCTTCTGCTTTGGTGGGGGCTGTTTTCAATTTGGTATAAAATTCTGTCATCAATCCTAAGTTTGTCACATCGTTAATTTCCCACAGACTGGCTAAAACTGATTTCGCTCCAGAGAGACGAGCAATTCCAGCAAAACCTAATTCGGCATCTTTATTTCCCCAAGCTGTCTCACAAGCGCTCAGGACTAATAATTCTACCAGAGGCTCTTTCAAACCTAGTTTCAAAATATCGTCTAAATTCACTTTTTCTCCCTCCCCAAACTGAATATATGAGTTGCTCAGGGGACTTGGCACAAATTTGGCATGGGTGGCGAGGTGAAGGATCTGATAAGAGCCATTATTGTGTGCTGCTCTGAGATTTTCTATTGTAAATTTGTCATTGAGGAAAGAGTCACCTGACCACTGTTTAAGAATCAGGGAAATTTCTGTCTCTACACCAGGTAAAGGTTTAAGCTCTGTAAATTTTGATGCACCCATAGCCAATACGCGGGTATTTTTAAGAGCATTTCTAATATCAGCTTCACGGATATTAATTAGACTCATACTAGGTGTCAAACCAATGCTGTAACCTTTCTGGATGATAAACTTATGGTCCTGGGGATCTTGCATAGCTGCTAGTGGTAAAGAACGTAGTCCTTCATCCATGACAAAGACCAAGTTATTGACACCTTGAGCTTCTAAGTCTTTTTCTATGGGTTTGATGAGCCAGTCATAAAATTGCTTGGCTGGTTTTTGATACTCTGTCGTCCCTTCTTTGCTACGAGAACTTACACTAGCTAAAAATTTATTAGCTTCCGTCAATACTTGGGTCCGTGTTACCTCAAAATTAGACTTAGTAATCACTTTTCCTTCACTAGTTACTAGCATCAGTTCTAGGGGAACTTCTAATGCTATGTCAGATTTGGGTGGGGTTTTATCTCCATCTATTTCTGGTCGGACTACAGGACCTCTAGGGAGGAAAAACGTATAAATAATTCCTGGTTTAACCTTACTGTCAGTAGCTGCGACAATTCCCCTTAGTTCGTTGCGGATTTCATCTAAGGTTTTAATCCGAGTTTTTCCGCCTAAATACTCATCTGCTTGAGTGGTGAAGTGTTCCTCAATTTTGGAAACAACTGTTTCCACAGACTGCTGTGGTTCGGTTTGGGAGGGTAAATCCGGTATTTTTTCTAAATCTTCTGGTTTATCGAATTCACTACTCGCTGAATCTTGGGTGATAATCTGAATTTCACTGGGGGAAGTCCCCTGACTATAAGAACCGGGGAAAGATTGAACGGGTGCGATAGTATTATTAGTTCCAGTAGTAATGGCTCCGGCTGTTCCATTTGTGGTCGCATCTCCTACCACAAATGGTGTATTTTGTGAACCGCCGCCGTGACGAATTGTTACGGAACCTCCTCCTTGTCCCCCTGCGGTGGAAATGCTGGCGTTAGTACCATTTTGGTCGGTAAATGTGTCTGTGGCGCGGAAGTTTTGTTGGGTGGTAATATCGACGTTTCCGCCTACGCCATTTGCACCACCTTGGGCGTTAATTGAGTTGACTTCGATATCGTTTTCTGGATCTAGGGTAACGTTTCCACCATTCCCGGATGTACCGCTAGAATTAATTTCGCCTGCTTTGATACTGGTGGTGGCTTGGATGGAGGTATTTCCACCGCTGTTTCCGGAACTATTGAGGTTTCCGGTGGTAACGTTTGTCCCTTGGATGGCTATTTCTCCGCCATTTCCGCTGCTGGAATTGGTGTTGATATTGGCGGTATTTGTGTTACCTGTAGCAGTGATGTTAACTGCACCGCCATTTCCGCTGGTGGAGTTGGTATTGATATTATTGGTGTTGATATTGCCTGTGGCGGTAAGATTAACATTACCGCTATTTCCGGTGGTGGAGTTGGTGTTAAGGTTTCCGGTGGTGATGTTATTTCCGGAGGTGAGATTAATGTTGTTGGCGGTAAGGTTGGGAGTGGTGATGTTGTTGGTACTGTTAATGTTAATGTCGCCGAGGGGATTGGTGTTTCCTGCGTCTCCGTTTAAGGTGGTGTTACTGTTACCGGAGTTAATGTTTAGGTTGTTAGTTTCTCCGGGTTGACTGTTAATTGTCCCGTTAATGTTGATGGGATTATTGTTGCTATTGAGGGTAGTGTTATTGTCGATTCTGACATTATCGTTATAGTTTTGTCCGTTGGTTCCGGTGGTGGTAATGTTACTGTTAATTTGAGTTTCTCCACCGGAATCTGTGGTAATGCTAGCAGCTTGGACTGTGGAATTTAAACGGTTGGTTCCGGTGGAGTTTAATTGGAGATTTCCGAGGGGTTGGGTGTTTCCAACTTCACCTGCGATGGTAATATTACTAGTTCCAGCGTTGGCGGTTAGGTTGTTAGTTTCTCCAGTTTGACTGTTAATTGTCCCGTTAACGGTGATGGGATTGTTGTTGCTATTGAGGGTAGCGTTATTATCAATTCTGAGATTATCGTTATAGTTTTGTCCGTTGGTTCCGGTGGTGGTAATGTTACCGTTAATTTGAGTTTCTCCACCGGAATCTGTGGTAATGCTAGTGGCTTGAACGGAGGAGTTGGTGCGGGTGGTTCCGGTGGAGTTTAATTGGATGTTTCCGAGGGGTTGGGTGTTGCCGACTTGACCTGTGATGGTAATATTACTAGTTCCGGCGTTGGCGGTTAGGTTGTTGGTTTCACCGGGTTGACTGTTAATTGTCCCGTTAATGTTAATGGGATTATTATTGCTATTGAGGGTAGTGTTATTGTCAATTCTGAGATTATCGTTATAGTTTTGTCCGTTGGTTCCGGTGGTGGTAATGTTACTGTTAATTTGAGTTTCTCCACCTGCATCTGTGGTAATGCTAGTAGCTTGGACGGAAGAGTTGAAACGGGTGGTTCCGGTAGAGCCAACTTGGATATTTCCTAGGGGTTGGGTGTTGCCGACTTGGGAGTTAAAATTAATATCACCAGCACCGGAATTAACGGTTAGATTCTGGTTGCCATTGACTGTATTGTTAAAGTTAACATTTCCTCCTGTCCCGCCAATCTCGATGGATGTATCGTTAGTGAGATTAACTGGAGCGTCGAGATTAAAATTATTGTTTGTGGTTTTAATATTACCGGGAGTAATAGAGGTATTAGCATTGAGTTGGATTTGACCTCCTGTACCAGAGGTAGAACTTGCATCTAGTGAACCTGCACTGGTATCAATAGCGCCGCTACTACTAGTAATATTGATATTTCCCCCTGTACCGCTACTTGAAGCACTCGAATTAATGTTTCCTGTGGTAATATTACCGTTAGTTGCAGTGAGATTAATTGCTCCTCCATTACCACTAGAACTAGAATTAAGTGTGCCGCCAGTGGTATCAATTATCCCACTACTATTAATATTGATATCTGCTCCGGCTGTGGTGACATTGGCGTTAACGTCTACAGTATTTCCTGCGGAGAGAGTTAAAGGATTACCGTTAGTTTGAATTTGCCCATTTGCTACAATAGCACCACCGGAATTAGGCGATCGCAAATTTAGAGGATCGTTAAAGTTGACACCATTAGAGTCAATAGTAATTGTACCTGTTCCGTCTGCGCGTCCGATGGTGATGGAGTTGAAACCATTTTGCAGCCGTTTGAGTTCTGCATCGGTGATATCTAAAGTATTGGTATCGCTGATATCTGTGAGGCTACCGATTTGGATATTTTGGCTGGAAGTTGAAGGCTGAAGGATTAAATTATGTCCTGAACCAGAGACATTACCTGCAAAGTTGAGTTTATTTCCTGTTAGGGTAGTGTCGTTAGCAAGAGTAAGGATATTGTTGTAGGTTTGACTGTTTGTGGTGGTAACATTTCCATTTATTTGAGTTTTTCCTCTCGTATTCGTAGTGAGGCTAGCGGCTTGGACATTGGAGTTAAAATTGGTAGTGCCTCTGTTGTTGACCTCGATGTTTCCAGCCACATTTATTTCCCGATCCACTGTAATACTACCTTCATTTCTATCTGTGGAAGTTAAAATAAGGTTTCCATTTACATTGAGTAGTCGTTCCACTGTGATACTTGCATCTGTATTAATCTCTAGGGAGTCATTGAATGTAAGGGGATCAGCATTATTTAAAACACTAACCTTACCATCAGTTAGGATACGGATGGAAGAAAAACCATCTTTCAGGGTACTTAGATCGTTTTCCGTCAGATCCAGTATCTCGGTTCCGCTATCAGAAGTTCCACCGAGCGCGATATCTCGACCAGCTTGTATTTCAATTGAGCCACCATTTGTCGTGCTAATTGAATTGACTCCCCCAAGTAAGTCAATCTCTCTAGCAGAGAAGGAAATATCTCCATCTACATCTAACGCCCGTTCTACTGAGATAGTGCTTGCATTAAGGGACAATGAATCGTCGAATGTCAGGGGAGTAGTACCGTTGACTGCTGTAATGTTTTTTGAAGTACTAATGTTAATAGAGGAAAAACCATCTTTTAGGGCGCTTAGATCGTTGACTGTCAAATCTAGTGTTGCAGTCCCAGTTTCCGCAGTTCCACCTAGAGTAATATCTGTGCTAAAAGTTTGAGGTCTCAGGCTGATAGATTGACCATTTGTTGTCCGAATTGAATCAACTCCTCCCAATAGATCAATCTCATTAGCAGTGAATGAGATATATCCATTTATGTCAAGTATCTGGTCAACTTTAATTTCATTAGCATCGAAAGAAATATTCCCGTCTACATCAAGTATCCGCTCCACGGCGATAGTACCTGTTGTTGTGTTAAGAGACAACGAGCCGTCAAACTTGAGAGGAGTGCTACCGTTAACTACTGTGATATCACCGCTGTTGACAAATAAATTACTGCCGATGCTAATTTTAGGAAAATTGCCTTGCAAGTCGATGGTGTTAAGGTCATCTGAGGTGATATCTAGAGTACCGGAACCACTGTCAGCATTCCCACCAACAAGGATATTTTGGTTAGAAGTTCCAAGATTCAGCGAAATAGAATTAGTGCGAACTGA
>DOIX01000136.1:2633-11441 GCA_003511885.1 Cyanobacteria bacterium UBA11153 | reverse complement strand
TTCGCCCCTACAAAATACTACAATAGCCCCTAGCTATATCTCTTCTCTAAACTACTAATTTCCGCCACAGTTGATGGATAAACCCAAAGGGTTCAATTAATTCTGGATAAACGGGAATTAAGGGGATTTTTTCTCGACTGAATCGCACGGCTAGCGTCCGAATTAAGCTGTAGATTTCCGGGCGATAGATGTATTGTTTGGGAAGTTGAAGTAACTTCTCAAATGTTTCTTTTGTGCCAATGCGACTTAAGGCAACGGCGGCTTTATCTCGCACCAACCAATTTTGATCTTGGAGACTGGGAATTAAGGCATTTACTGCTCGCTCTGAGCCAATTTTACCTAATGCGGTTGCGGCTGCACCTCGCACTTCGCTATTTCTGTCTTGGAGTGCGGGAATTAATATGTCTAGGGCTTTGAGAGTGCCGATTTCTCCTAATGCTTCTGCTACATATTTTTTGACTTCGCTATCTTCATCGTGGATGGCTTCGCTTAAGGCGTTGAGGGCTTGGGGAGAGCCAATTCTGCCTAAAGCTTGGGCTGCATCTGCTCTCACTATACGATCGCGATCGCATAATGCGGGAATGAGGGCATTGATGGTTTGAGGATCGCTGGCTCTCATCAAGGCTTCGGCGGCTTCTTCTCTGACAATGCGATCGTTATCGCGCAGGGCTGGTACGAGGGCTTTAAGGGCCACAGAAGTGCCAATCCGCCCTAAAACCATGGCAGCTTCTTCGCGGATATTACGATCGTAGTGGTTGAGGGCGTTAATTAGCGATCGCAATACTGAGGGTGAGGTAATATGACAAGCTGCTGTTGCTTCCCAGCGGACAAATTTGTCGGGGTGGTTGAGTACTTTAATTAATTCGTGGGATGCTTCTGCTGTGCCAATTTTTGCTAAGGCTACGGCGGCTTCACCTCTGACATAACTATCATCGTCGTGGAGGGCGATAACTAATCCTTTGATGGCTTCGGGGGTGCCGATTTTGCCTAGTGCTTCTGCTACTTCACCGCGCACGGAATTATCGTCATCATTCAGGGCTTTAATTAAAGCATTAAATGCTTGAGTTGTTCCTATTCTCCCTAATGCTGCTGCTGATTCGGCTCTGACGTACCATGGTCCTTCGTTAAGTGCTTTAATTAGGGTTTCGACTGCTTGGGGACTGCCAATCTGTCCGAGAATAGCAATGACGGCGGCAATAAAGTCTTTGCGAGTATAATACCGCTTTTCTGATAATTCTGTTTCCAATTGCTGTAACATTTGGGAATTGGCTTGTCCTAATGCTACTACGGTTGAGGCAATGAATCCTACAAAGGGGTAGGCTTGCCATAATTTGTAGATATGGTCGATAATTTCGGGAATTAATCGATGGAGATGTTCTTCATTTTTTGTTACATTGTCACTCTTTAAGTTTTCTGTATTTTCTCCTTTTTCGCTCAAATTAACATTCTCTTCGCATTCGGCAATTGCTTGGCCAGCTAGTAATAATAAAGTGGAGAAGATATCGTCTTTTTCTCTAGTTATGGCTTCCAGTAATGGGAGAGGATTCTCCATCAATCCTGCCAGCAAGCTCAAGGGTTGATGCCAGTCGTATTCCCAGAAATGTTCTTTTGCTAAAGCTATCCCTTCTTCTAAATTTTCGGCAATTGCTTGTTTCAGATAGCAAGCAGTTAAGTAGTCTTGAGTAAAGCGGTGGATAAATACATAACGCTCGCTTTCTTTGGCTAATTTATGGAGGATCCCATTTTCTCCTGATAATTCGGAAAGCAGTGCTTCGGGAGTGGCATTGTTTAATTGGCTCTTGACTGAATCATCTTTCAGATATTCCCCAATTTGATAGATTAGTTCATCAGGATCGAAAATATCTTTGCCTTGACAGGTAAAGCGATAAGCCAAATCTGATAATAACCGGATTTTCGCTTGAATATATTCTGGAGATTGAGATTCTGATTTGACACTCCATTTTCCGAGGAGATAATCCACTGTTTTAGCATAAATTTCGCAGCGTCTTGCGGGAATAGTTATTTCTTTTTCCCCATAAAGGGTACAGAGTAAATATAATAAACGTGGATTTTGAGCTAATCCTCGTAATTGAGGTTTTTGCCGCAATTCTTCGATTAATCCCTCTGCCAATCCTCCATGCTCTGAAACCACCACTTCGGCAAACCATTTCTGGATAAATGCTTCAATTTGGGGTTGGCTAAAGGGCACTATCTCTAACTCTTTCGCTCCTTTGATAAATGCACCACCATAACCGACTATCCGGGAGGTACAGATAATTGGACAAGGATAATTATCGAGAAATCCGTTAATTTTATCTGCTAACTGATTCCGACGCTCTTTCGGTACTTCATCCAAAGCATTGAAAAGCAGGATACATTTGCCCTGACGCAATTTATCGAGTAAAATTGGCTCTATTTCCAACCAATTTTTATGATATATTTTTCCTACTAGTTTAGGGATAATATCGATAATTTCTCCCCGGGCTTCATCCAAATCTGCCAGTCGGATGAAAATTGGGAAAATTGCTTCATCTAACGTAATGTCACCAGCCAAAAGCTTTTGCTTTTCTTCAGAGGCAATTAACGCCGCTTCTCTCCTTAGTAAAGCACTTTTCCCCATCCCTGGATCCGCGAGAATCATCAGTTTATGATGCTGTTTTTTCCCATCTTCCCAAAGGATGCGATGCTTGGGTTGGGCGAAGCCATCATTTTTACCATGAGCTTCCCGACTTTTAATTGTATAAGTATCCTTCAGTTGGGCTTCTGATTCTCCATATCCCCAGAAAGTTTCGATTTCATGGCGATAATTTCTTTCCAAGGTAAAGTGAATGGGGATGTAGAGAGTTTTCCGGGAAATTATTTGGCGGGAATGTAAGAGAATTTTATATTTAAAATGCTCTTCAATATCCTCCAGAAATTGACAGACTAAATTAAACTGAGGATCTAATCCTCGTTCCGGCGATTCCTCGGTATTAATACTAGAATTACTAATCATAAAAAACCTCTTTCCAGTTAAATGGCTCTCTTGAGATTGAGGAGAGTCAAGTTAAAGTTGAAGTGTAAAATATGGAGTTGGGAGTTAACTCCATGAATAAAATCGGGATCTTGAGAATATCGTAGCTATCCTTTCTCAGGATATTTTATTATAGCATTGACAAAATAATTTCAGGATGATATGAAGTTTAGCGATGGCGCTCCATACCCCTCTTCGGGTATAGAGTGCGCTTGCGCCTTTGAGTCAGATGACTGAAGCACAGTGGCTCTCAGCTTCCACCATTGTGCCATAGCTCTCCTGTCTTGCCTTCGCTCCCCAATCCCCTTCAACTGTGACATTCCTCACCCATCAATTTTCCATTCAATCACAAATCAATAGCCAATTGATTACTTGTTTTTTAACAAATTATCACTGGTAATTTTGACAATTATCAAACAAATACGTGATTTATTTAATCGAAATTCACTGAAGAATGAGCGAACATACAATAGAGTCAATAACATAGATTTAACTGAACTGGAGATTAATCATGAACGCAGTAACTTTCTTCCCAAACAAATCTAATAACAGAGATCGATACTCAAAAAAAACGCAGCTAAAATCTCTGGTATCGCGAACAGATGAAAAGTTTAACACCTGGATTGTTACAGTAGAAGATCGCTGGTTAGAGGAAATTGCCGCTTGTCTAGAAGGGAATTTTCCGGATTGGCGATCTTGAGTATTAATCGGGATACTGTCACGACATGGTGCATGATATAAACTCATTGATTCTATCTCTGTATAAACCTTTGCGTATTTCTCTTTTCAATAAGATCTCTTCAAAAAGATCTCTGACAAAAGATTTGTCAAAAAGAACCATTAAAAAAGACTGTCACTGTTAAAAAATTACCTGAAAACCAGACTGGATATAATCCTGGTAGAGATTTCGCGATTGCCTCCGGCAGCGCTATCGCTAACTACCACGCTACAATAATAACCAGATAATAATTGCGATGCCGAAGGCTCGCGAAGCTATCGCAATTCCCACTAAAAGCCTAGCATCCAGTCAAATGTCTCAACCACAACCTCAATGGCAAATCCAGCCTACCCCGGAAATACCGCAGTGGTTTCTCGAAACCATTAAACACCACATCCCCAACTCAGATGGAAGATATGCCGCCCAATTATTGTGGCAGAGAGGCATCCAAAATCCCCAACAACTCGCAGGTTTTCTCAATCCAGAATTATACCAGCCTACAAATTCTTTTGAATTTGGACAAGACATGAAATTAGCAGTGCGACGACTGCAAAAAGCCAGAGAAATTGGAGAAAAAGTCGCTATATGGGGAGATTTCGACGCTGACGGCATTACTGCTACTAGCATTCTTTGGGAAGGATTGGGACAATTTTTTACCCAGCACCAGCAATTAACTTATTATATTCCCAATCGGATTACCGAATCTCATGGTTTAAATAATCCAGGAATTGATAAACTAGCAGACTGGGGAGCGAAACTAATCGTTACCTGCGATACTGGCAGCACAAATTTAGCAGAAATTGAACATGCCCAATCTCAGGGAATCGATATAATTATTACCGATCACCATACCCTACCAGAAGATCGACCACCTGTCATCTCAATTATCAATCCCAGATATTTTATCGAAACCCATCCCCTCTTTCATTTGTCTGGAGTAGCCGTAGCCTATAAACTAGTCGAAGCCCTCTATAAAACCTTACCAGATATTCCCCAAAAACCTGTAGAAAACTTACTCGATTTAGTCGCCATTGGTTTAATTGCCGACTTAGTACAATTAAATGGAGATTGTCGCTATCTTGCCCAAAAAGGAATTCAAAAACTCCAACAACAAACCAAAACCAGATCTCGTCCCGGTGTCGCCAAACTATTAGAATTATGCCAAAGAAACGGAGATCGCCCCACAGATATTTCCTTCGGAATTGGGCCAAGAATTAACGCAGTCAGCCGCATTCAAGGAGACGCTTCCTTTTGTGTCGAATTACTCACCAGTCGCGATGAAAAACGCACCAACGAATTAGCACTCTTCACAGAATTAGCCAACTCCCGCCGCAAGTCATTACAAAAAGACGTTAGCCAACAAGTTAAACAAAAATTAACCCAACTCGATCTTTCAACCACCAGTGTTATTGTCTTAGAAGATCCTCAATGGGCTGTCGGTGTTTTAGGTTTAGTTGCAGGTGAAATCGCCCAGGAATATGGTTTACCCACTATTTTACTAAGTAGCGGAGATAGAGAGATGAAAGAGATAGAGGAGACACAAGAGAGTCAAAATATCTCCCTTGTCTCCCCACCCCCCACTCCCCACTCCCCAATTGCCAGAGGCTCTGCTCGTTCAATTAATAATATAGATTTATATGAATTGGTAAACTCTCAAGCACATTTACTACATCGATTTGGCGGACATCCTTTTGCAGCAGGATTGAGTTTGCCAGTAGAAAATATTCCTCTATTTACAGATGCCATTAACCAACAACTGCGGCAAAAACTATCAGATAATACCTTAACTCAGCCCGTAATCAAAGCCGATATTGTCGTAACTGTACCAGAATTAGGAAAAGAATTATTTCAGGAACTAAAATTATTAGAACCTTGCGGCATGGGAAATCCCGTGCCCAAATTATTGATTGAAAACTGTTGGTTTCAGGAAGTCTGGAATCGGAATACTCAGGACTTAAAAGGTAGTAAGATCCAATATATTAAAACCGAATTAGAAGTTTGGGACGATTTTTCCCATCACGGTTTTCCCGGTATCTGGTGGGGACATTATAAAGACGAAGTACCCAAAGGCAGATGTTCTTGTCTCGTCGAACTTGACTATAATAATTACAAAAAACGTCCCGAAATTCGGATAATTGCCATCCATTCTCAGGAAACATCCACCTCATTTAATCTTACCAGCCAAATTGATTGGATTTTAGACTGGCGAGGTGAAGATGGGGAGATAGGGAGATGGGGAGATGGGGAGATGAGGTATAATTTATCCGATCCAAACCAAAGCCTTTTGCCTCCAGCCTCTCACCTCCTACCAGAAAACCACCCTTTAACAATTCGTGAATGTCCGATGAGCTGGGATGAAATACAATTGTGGTATAGACGAGCAATCCAGACAGAAAGAAAATTAGCGATCGCATATCCTCCACCTAATCTACCCTCACCAGAGGAAATCTGGCATAAACTAGTAGGGATTGCCAAATTCCTCAGCCGCACAGGGCAGGCAGCCACTCTAGCACAACTGCAAGAAAAGCTTAACACCAGCGATCGCACTTTACATTTAGGATTCCTCGCCCTGGAAAGTCTTGGTTTTCAGGTAAAACACCTAGATTGGGCAGTAGAAATTACCTGGAATTCCCCAGAATCCTCCCCAAATCATCATATATCCGAGCCAGGAATTCAAACATTTTTAGCCGCAGTTGAAGAAGAACAGTTTTTGCGGCAATATTTTTACCAAGTCCCTTTGTCTACCATTGAAAGAATGGTAGCCCCAATCATTAATCACTCAAATTGCTAGCTCAGGACCTACGCAAACCATCTATCTGTAGGGTGCGTTATGGGTAAGCTAACGCACCATCCACTGCTGAATCAATTTTTGTTAATTTTACTCATCTTTCCCGATATAAAAAAAGTTCCCCCCACGGCGAGGAGAACTTCCTTTATATCGCAACCGCCATATCGGTTAAAACAGAAATAACATCATGAATAGAGCCGAGAAGCCTTGCTCCATAAATGATTTGATGAACATGGCTATAACTATCAACTGTCAACTGTCAACTGTCAACTGTCAACTATCAACTGTCAACTGTCAACGCCCTAATTATGAACAGTACCATCAGGCATAATCGAGCCACTAAGAATAGCTCCTTCCAAATCAACCTGACTTAAATCCACCCCCTTCAAATTAGCCTGACTCAAATCAGCCCCATCCAAATTAGCACCCTTTAGATAAGCCTCGCTCAAATTAGCCCCAATTAAATTAGCCCCCAATAAATTCGCTCCTTCCAGATTAGCTCCCTCCAGATTAGCGCGACTCAAATTAGATCCCCAGAGGTCAACATGATTTAAGGAAGCCTTACTTAAATTAGCCTCACTCAGATTGACTCCCCCTAATTCAGTCCCACTCAAATTAGCTTCTTGTAATGATGAACCAGGAGCAATCAAATATGCACCACCAAGAGCAGGATCGAACCCTTCCGGAAATTGAGTTGCTTCATCGTAAATAGCTTCTTGAATGTTGATATTTACTAAAGTAACATTTCGCAGATTCGCACCCATCAAATTAGTCCTGCTCAAATCCGCTCCACTGAAATCTGCCTCACCCAAATTTACCCCTTGTAGCGACACTCCAGGAGAAATTAAGTATGCACCAGCCTTAATCGGGTCAAACATAGCAGGAAATTGAGTCGATTTATTATAGAGCGCTTCCTCAAGTTTAGTCCCTTCCAAAATCGCTTCTTGAAGATTAGCTCCAAACAATTTAGCCCTGCTCAAATCAGCCCCAGAGAGATTAGCTCCCCTCAGATCTGTTCCTGTCAGATTTACCCCTTGTAGTGACGCATTAGCACCAATTAAGTATGCACCAGCAATAGCAGGATCGAACCCTTCAGGAAATTGAGTCATCTCATTATAGATAGCTCCTTGCAAGTTCACCTCCAAGAGATTAGCGCCGAGCAAATCTACTCCAAACAAGTTAGTTTTACTCAAGTCAGCCCTGCTCAAATCTGCTTCTCTGAGATCTGCCAACCACAAGTCTGCTTCCCTTAAATCTGCTCCCCTTAAATCAGATCCAATTAGTTCTGCTTCCCACAAGATACTACCACTTAAATTCGCTCCCCTCAAATTAGCACGTCTGAGGGAAATGCCAAACAAATTTGCTCCACTTAAATCCGTTTCTCGCAAAGAAGCTTCGCTCAAATCGACTCCACTGAGGTTAACTCCACGAAGGTTAAGCTTGAGAAGGGATGTCTTAGGGGCAATCAGAAAGGCTCCTCTCGATTCTGGGTTAAAATCTTGGGGAAACTGAGTAGTTTCATCATAAAGTGCCCCAGTAAATTCTGTTAAAAGTAGGTTACTAGAGCGAAGATCCGCTCCCAATAGATTGGACTCTTTTAGGGAAGCTCCACTCAAGTCAGCTCCATTCAAATTAGTACCAATTAAATGTGCTTGACTGAGATTAGCCTCGCTCAAATTAGCTTCCCTGAGATTCGTTTGCCACAAATCCGCACGGATTAGGGAAGCACCTTTTAAGCTAGTGTGACTGAGATCAATTCCGCCCAGAGAAGCATCATCAAGTTTTCCACCCGGCGCGATTAAATAAGCCCCAGCCAAATTGGGATCGAAATTAGTCGGAAACTGAGTGGCTTCATTGTAGAGTGCAGCATGAAGATTAGCTCCTTGGAGAAGAGCTAAGGTTAAGTCTGCCCCACTCAGATTCGCGCCACACAGTACCGCACGACTCAAGTTTGCCTCCCTCAAGGAAACTCCAAATAAATCTGCTCCGCTCAGGTTTGTACCAACCAGGCTAGCTTTAGTCAAATTAGCTCGCCATAACCCAGCTTGTTGCAAATCTGCTCCACTCAAGGAAGCCCCACTTAAGTCAACTCCGCTAAAATCCCTTTCGCCTGCTGCGTATCGCGCTCTAATTTCGTCAGGATTCATCATGAATTCCCCAGTTTGAAAACTGCCATTTTCAATTCTGGCATGAGTCCAAATCGCCTATCGACACCAGCATCACTTACAGATGCCCTGTGCAAGCTTATATAGCAGTGGACAGTTGACAATTACTGGATGGAAATCAAAC
>DOIX01000136.1:0-2353 GCA_003511885.1 Cyanobacteria bacterium UBA11153 | reverse complement strand
ATGTGGCGGTTGCTATAGTAAGGTTTTCCCAATATGGTTGCATTAATAGCAACAGCATATACTATAATGTATTTGAGGGCAAAATAAAATTCATTTTTTCTTATGAACTGGCACCGGGAACTCTTTAATGACGTGCTATCTCGCTTTAGATACTCAGCGAAGCAAGTTAGCATTTGGAGTGGAGTGCATGAGAGCAGACTCAGCCGATTCCGTAATGGTAAGCTGGATCTTGAAGCCGGAGAGTTTTTCCGGCTACTGGAGTCTATGCCCCAGGAAGCCCAAAATTATTTTTGGACTCAGAAGAAGCTTCACGAATCCTCGCTGGAACAGATGGTTACTGTCATGACTCCAGCACAGCTATCTCAATTGCTGGTGATGATTGCTGGAAATTTGTCCAAAAGTGATGTTAGTAACTAATAAGTTCCCCAGACGTGGCGATCCTTTAGCCCTAGACTTGTTTTAGAGAAGGTGGATGAATCCCGATCGACCAATCGAAACGAGGAAAAGGAGTGTAAGGGGATTTTGTATTTAGTTCTGTATGTTATGAAAATTTGGTCTGATTTTCTTTTGTTGAGACAATTACTAACCAAGAGGGAGTTGTATTCTTTCAGTAGATTTATACTGGTTGTTTTCCTATTGTTGGCAAACAGTGGATGCTCCCCAGTCGCCGTAAAACAAGTAGCATCAAAAATTGAGCAATTGTCCAACCTCTTACCAGACTTATCCAAAGAGGCGACTTTTCAGGTTCAGGTAAAACCATTAAGTAAAAAGGGAAGCTACTCGGTAACCGGAACTACAAATTTGCCGGATGATACTCCTATTGCCGTACTGGCTCTTCGTCATTTGCATCCTAACGATCGATTGCCTCCGGGTGTGGGATCCAATCCTACTTATTCAATTTTGACTTATCAAGATGTCAAGGTAAAGAAAGGCAAATGGCAGATTGACTTAAACCTCTGGAAAGTTGCTAAAGATGGTCGGTTTCAAGAAGCTTGGCAAATAGAACAACCCAAACTGGGATTGAAGCTAGAGCCAGATTCGGAAGTGACATTCCTCGCTACTTTAGCTCCTACTGAGGGGTTGTGGGAGGTGGAGGAAAGGTTGGAGAAACAGGGTATCAAGATTGCCAATAATATAATCCGCAATACCGTCGAAGGCGATCGCTATGTCCAAGCCAGTCAAGGACTATCAGTTGCCTTGCCAACTGGTTCTACTGCACCACCACCTGAACGTCCTGAAGATCTTAACGGTGGTTGGGGACCGAGGTATATTCTTTTAGATGAACCACCCAATAAGAGGAAGCTGGAACAGCCAGATAAGCGTCGTACAGATGCTCCAATGGATCCGGCTGAGTTTATGCGGTGAATTGATCGACATCTCCACACCTGAGTTCGGAGGAGAGGAGGAGAGGAGTATGCGCTTCGCGCTTCGCCAACGGTGTTTTACCTTGACTTTTTTCATGATAGCTACCAAAATTCCACTCGTAATATCAATTTCTTGCCTAAGAGATTTGATCTTAAAATGCTGTAAAGCTCTTGTTTACTGGCTTTCAGCTTCGGCTCTTTCGTCGAACTCAGGTAACTCAGGAACAGGAAGGAAGAGAATATTGTGTCTGAAATAAAAGATCGGGATTGAGCAAAAATATTGGAGGATCCTCCGGAGAAGTCACAATCAATGCGCTCACACATTGAATATTCCCTTGATTCAAATAATTTGATGTTAGAGGTCTAAAATTGTCTTCATTTACGCGCAATAAAGCTGGAGGTTCTTCAATCGGTAACCCGATAATGTTTCCAGTTTTGTTCTGTACTATGAGGAGGTAGCCTCGTTCACTATCATCTCGATCCTCTTCAGGTTTTGCAGATACACTTACTGGAAAAGATTTATTGATATTGGCTGGGGAATTAATTTCTTCTAAGCTATTTTCTGGATCCGTGTTTTCTGGATCAGTATTTTCTATCTCTGTATAGCTTGGATTTAAAGCTAAATTTTGATTCGGTCTGCCTTTAAAAATCCGGCCTTCTACATCCATCACAAGTAATTCTTTTTCTTGATAAAGAGTAAGACCCACTGTACCTCCATGTGGTGCGCCATAAATCTTACCCTTCTGAATAACTTTATGAACAGCTCTAATTGGCAGTGCAAAGCGTTCGGGGTAAATGTGAAAAGTAATCAATTGCTGAGTGGGTTTCACCTTGCGATGATTGGCTTTTCGGGAATTAAGAGGAAAGAAAACAGCCATGGCATTATTAAGAGGTTAAAGGTTAAAAGTTAAAGGTTAAAGGTGAGGGTAAATCTAGGAAAATCAAGAGGAAATGGAAGGATGAATTAAAGAGCGTAAAGTAGACAAAAG
>DOIX01000135.1 GCA_003511885.1 Cyanobacteria bacterium UBA11153 | reverse complement strand
CTCCCCTGCTCTCCTGCTCCCCTGCTCCCCTGCTCCCCTGCTCACAACTGATGGGTTATTTCTGCCCACCTGCACTAGTCCCTTGCTATAGAATTCAACTCCTCTTGAGGGGGATGAAGCGGAGAGATTGCGAAGACCTTAAAGAAACAAAGACAAGATATGGTAATGTCAACGTCACAACAGTCGCAGACTTCAGTTTTATCGGCAACACCCGCTATGAGCAAGACACTCCACCACCACATCGTCATCATCGGCGGCGGCGCAGCCGGGATTACGACAACCTCCCTCCTCTTGCAGAAAAACAGCGCCCTAGATATTGCCATCATTGAACCATCAGAGGCGCACTACTATCAACCTGGTTGGACACTAACAGGAGGAGGAGTATTTCAAATTGAGGATACAGTTAGGAATCAACAAGATGTTATTCCCCAACCAGCCACTTGGATTAAAGATCGAGTGGTAAAATTAGATCCAGATCGGAATCGAGTCATTACCCAAGCAGGTATTGAAATTGAGTATGAATATTTAGTTATCTGCCCCGGCATTCAGATTGACTGGCATTTAATTCCAGGACTTCAAGAGGCAATCGGTAAAGATGGCGTTACCAGTAACTATTCTCCTCATTATGCCCCCTATACTTGGGAACTTATTCGCAATTTTTCAGGTGGAAATGCTCTTTTTACCTTGCCCAATACTCCAATTAAATGCGGCGGCGCACCGCAGAAAGTCATGTACATGGCTGATGATATATTTCGTAGTAAATTGGGGCTAAGTCAGCGTACTAACGTGATATTCTTCACGGCGTTAAACAATATGTTTAGCGTGCCGGAGTATTCAGCAATATTAGATAAAATAATCCAAAATAGAGAAATTCATGTCAAGTTTCGACACAATCTAAAAGCAATTCAGCCAGAAACAAAAGCAGCGATTTTTGATATTTATGATGACAATGGTAAAATTATCGATGAAGTTCGCTACAACTACGACATAATTCATGTTACGCCTCCCCAAAGCGCCCCTGACTTTATTAAACAAAGTCCTTTAGCAGTGCCAAATAATCCCTACGGCTGGGTGGATGTGGATAAGTACACATTACAACACAATCGATATGCCAATGTATTTAGTTTAGGGGATGCTTCGTCACTACCAACATCTAAAACAGCAGCGGCAATTCGCAAACAAGCACCCATTGTTGCTGAAAATTTACTGGCTTTAATGGGATCGAAACCCTTAGAGCATAAGTATGATGGTTATACCTGCTGTCCTTTAATTACTGGCTATGACAAAACAATCATGGCAGAGTTTGATGGTTATAATGCCACACCGATGTCTAGCTTTCCCCTCAATCCAATGAAAGAACGTTGGATTATGTGGAAAATGAAGACAAATGTGTTACCTTGGGTATACTGGCATCGCATGATTAAAGGAGAGAGATTTGAGGGGGATTATATTAAGTTTCTGCGTTGGAAAAAGTAAGCCTATTTTAGTTTGAATGAAATTAAATATAGGATTTCTCCTTTGGATGAGGTACAGATTTTACCAGTTTAATAGGGCATGGTAGAATACTTGAAAACTTTTAGAGCGATTATTTGCAGGATTCATGTGCCTTGCAATTTCCCGTGCCGCTTTATTTTTCTCCAAACCTCCTTGATGATAACCAGCTTTCTGAAGTATCCTTTCTAAGGCTTCCCAAGTGCCACCTGCGATTGCGTCTGGATTGCGGTATTTTGCCTGAGTGCCTAAATTGGCGGAAACTCCAGGATAAGCAGCAGTAATAGCTTGTATATCTCCAAAAAACCAAGCCTCTAGTTCTTCAATTGCTATTCTATTAATAACTTGAAATGTTTGACCGATTCCAGAAGATGATTTAGTAATCAAGCCAGCATCAATAGCTATTTTTTCTAATTTATTCTTCAATATCAGACAGTCTTCTCTGTCTTTATCAACTAAAACGACTATCAGATGATCCTCTGGTAACCAAGCTTTGTATCCTTTCAAGCGGCTAGGCAATTTAGAGACTAAATCAGTTTTTCCTCTATACGCATGAATATCAAATGTACTATTTGTATTCAATATTTTAGGCAATATATTTTGAAGAAACTCCTTAGCGGAATATTCCTCAACTATAAACTCAATGTGCAATTTTATACTCCTTTATTTATCCTTTTTAAGACTTGTGCCGCTTATAACCACCAGAGTTAATCAAAGGATTACCGACTTCAAAATAGTCCTCCATCCACAAGGAACCTAAAAATGCTCCGTTTTCAATAAAATCCTTAATTCCTGGCATATCCGCAGTCCGTTTAGCTTGAGTATATCCTTTTTCATTGCGATAAAGTACCCATAGTTCTTCTGGTTTTAGGGCATCGACAAAGAAAGGAGAATGAGTAGTTACCATTAACTGTGTATTAGCTGATGCTGCCCTACATTCTTCAGCTAATTCTGGTAATAACTGCGGATGTAAGTGATTTTCTGGTTCTTCAATCCCGATCAATTGGGGTGGACATGGATCGTATAGTACAGTGAGATAAGCCAACATTTTTAGAGTTCCATCTGAGATGAATTTGGCGAGAATTGGACGTGTAAATGGTGCATCCTTTATTTGCAATAGTAACCTACCATCTTGCATCATTTCTGCATCCACTTTCTCTAAGCGGGGAACGCGACATGATAAAGTCGTAAGAATTTGTTGCAACCGATCGGGATGCTGTTCTTTAAGGTATTGAATAACGTTAGGTAAGTTATCTCCTGTTGGTGATAATCGCTCTTGGGGTCCGGCTTCTGGAATACTGCGAGTGTTATCTGCTGTCAGATAGGAAAGATACCAACCTGTAATAAAGCGACGTAAGGCACTAACACGAGGATGTTTAGCAAATTGTCCGAGGGTGCTAACTGCTAGTAACTCTGGAGATTCTAGTTGTTCAATTACTCGCTCGTCTTGTTCATCCGGTATCTCACCAGTAATTACCCTACCTGCACCTTCTTGAAAATCGAGAAACCGAAAAGGTTTACCTGTTTTTCCTCTTCTCCACTCTAGGGATTCTTCTGCTACATGAGGACCTCTAGTTCCTTCCTCAATAGCTAAATGGTAAGTAATTAGGGGAGAACTTGATTTTTCTCGATATTTTAATTTAATTACAATCGGTCCATCTGTCCCCCTTGTCCGTAATTCTCGAAATCTGCCTCTTCTATCCCAGGCTTTTCTTAAACCAACTGTAAAACATTCTGACAAGAATGCAAACACATCAAAGATAGTTGACTTGCCACTGCCATTTGGTCCTAAAAATACAGTAAGCGGGGTAATTCCTTTGATTTCCAAGTCATGTAACGCCCGGTAGTTTTGCACTCGGAGGTATTCGATGCGGGGAATAGATTGTCCAGACATAACTTGTTTTTCTCCTTTAAAGCAAATATATTCATTTAGCCAAGCCCAAGTAATTTAGTTGTTGTCAACTAGAGATCTCAATTAAAGTTATTATTGCCATTGTTACAGCTAAAGGCAGGATGCCCTGCATAATCTACCCCAAACCCTAAGCCCCTAGCCTGCAACCCCGAGCCAATAGCCCCCCCTTCCCCATACCCGCCAAGTGCGATAAAATGCTAGATCGGGTGTATAAATTAACAAATCGGTAAGAGGATAAAAAAAAGTTGGTGGTAACTACAAGCGGATTGGGGAATACAGAGCAGTTGGATTGCGAAACCGGAAACGGGCATCAATTTAATACTTTAATAGATTTACTACGGACAAGATCTCTACATCAGCCTGACAAAAGAGGCTTTATTTTCCTGAAGGATGGGGAAACGCCAAGTGGGGAGTTAACCTATCAAGATTTGGATAAGCAAGCAAGGGCGATCGCAGCTAAGTTACAATCTCTAGGAGCTACTGGACAACGGGCTTTACTTCTTTATCCGTCAGGATTAGAATTCATTGCGGCTTTCTTTGGTTGTTTGTATGCTGGAGTAGTGGCGGTGCCTGCTTATCCGCCTCGACCTAATCAAAAGATATCCCGTCTTGAAGCTATTGTTGAGGATTGTCAGGCTAAGTTTGCTCTGACTACGACTTCTTTAATCGATACTATTGAACGTAAGTTTGCTGAAGATCCTGGCGCTACGCCTCTACAATGGTTGACGACAGATAATATCGATGGCGATGCAGCCGCTAACTGGGAAAAGCCAAATTGCGATCGCGATACTTTGGCTTTCCTTCAGTATACCTCTGGATCTACAGGTACGCCTAAAGGGGTGATGATTACTCACGGGAATTTAATTTACAATTTTTCTCTGATTAATCAGTGTTTTCAAGATACTCCTCAAACTATCTCTGTTTCTTGGTTGCCACCTTACCATGATATGGGATTAATTGGCTGCATCCTTCAGCCTATCTATCTGGGGATTGAGATTTATCTTATGTCCCCTGTCGATTTTCTCCAAAAACCTTTACGCTGGTTGCAGGCTATCTCTCGCTATCAAGTTACCACTAGCGGTGGCCCGAATTTTGCTTACGATCTATGCGTCCGGAAAATTAAACCTTCACAATTAAATAGTTTAGATCTCAGTACCTGGAAATTGGCCTTTACAGGTGCAGAACCCATTCGTGCTAAAACTTTAGATAAGTTTGCCGCTAAGTTTTCCCCCTGTGGCTTCCGCCGCGAAGCATTTTATCCCTGTTACGGGATGGCAGAAACTACTCTCATCGTTACAGGTGGTTTGAAAAGTGCCCCTCCTATTATCTACAATGTCCAAAGCGAAGCCCTAGAACAAAATCAAGTTATCCCCGCCCGGGATACCGGAGAAATTCGTAGTTTAGTTGGTTGCGGTCGCATTCAATTAGAAGAGAAAATTGCGATCGCTAATCCTGATTCTTTCACTCATTGTCCCGAAGGTCAAGTTGGCGAAGTTTGGGTATCCAGCCCTAGCGTCGCCCAAGGCTATTGGAATCGACCGGACTTGACGAAACAGACATTTCATGCTTATCTCTCCGATACCAAGGAAGGCCCTTTTCTCCGGACAGGAGATTTGGGTTTTTTCCAAGATGGAGAACTATTTATTACAGGTCGGTTAAAAGATTTAATTATTATTAGAGGTAGAAATCACTATCCTCAAGATATTGAACTAACAGTAGAACAAAGTCATCCCGCTTTACGTCCAGGAAACGGTGCAGCCTTTGCTGTCGAAGTCGATAATGCCGAAAGATTAGTCATTGTCCAAGAAATAGAAAGGACTCATCTGCGAAAATTAAATGTAGATGAGGTAGTAGAAGCTATTCGGAGAAATGTATCCCAACATCACGAAATCCAAGTAGATGGCATCATTTTAATCAAAACAGGGACTATCCCCAAAACATCCAGCGGCAAAATTCAACGCCATGCCTGTAAAAACGGATTTATCGATCGCAGCTTAACAGTAGTAGGAGAATGGAAATCCGGAATAGACTCCATAGAATCAGAACCAGAAGCTAAATTAGCAGGAGATAACCAAAACAATCTCCTCAACCTATCCTTAAAAACAACAAACAACCAAAAACAAACAACAACTAACAAACAACAACTAACAAACGACCTCATCCAATGGATGCGGAGCTACGCCAGCGATCGCATAAATTCCCAAATTATCGACGAACGACGAACCATCCCACCTTATATCGTACTCGATTTCGGGAATCGCGGACTGCTAGGGATGCAAGTACCTCAACGTTACGGAGGACTAGAACTCAGTAACGTCGATACCTTAAGAATTATGGAACAACTCGGCGCGATCGATCCCACCATTTCCTTATTTGTCGGTTTAAGTAATGTTTTGGGAATTCGCCCCATCCTCAATTATGCAACTCAGACATTAAAAGACGAACTCTTACCCATTTTAGCTACAGGCAGAGAATTAGGTGCATTTGCTTTAACCGAACCAGGTGCAGGCTCTAATCCTCAAGCTATCTCATCACAAGCAGTGCCAGATAGTCAAGGAGGATGGCGCATTTCTGGCACTAAAAGTTGGAGCGGTGCAGCAGCTTGGGCTGGTGTAATTAACGTATTTGCCCAAAATATTGACGCACAAGGAAAAGCTAGCGGAATTAGCGGATTTGTTGTCCGTCAAGGCACAAAAGGATTGCGTCAAGGACCTGAAGCATTAACAATGGGAATGCGCGGTATGATCCAAAATACCATCTACTTAGAAAATGTCCCAGTCACACCAGAAAACCTCCTCGGTGTACCAGGCAAAGGAATGGATCCTGCCCAAGATGCCATGATGTATGGCAGACTAGCAATAGCAGCATCCAGCATTGGCGGAATGAAACGTTGTGCCCAATTAATGCTGCGCTATGCCACAGCCCGAACAATTTCTACCGGGCGATTACTCGATAATCCCATTACACTCACCCGCATCAGCAATCTTACCGCCGCAATTACCGCCACCGAAACATTAGTTTCCCAAATCGCCAAATTTCTCGATCGCGGTCATTCAGTTCCCGTCGATCCCTATATAGTTTGTAAAATAGCCGGACCTGAATTCTTCTGGCAAGCCGCAGATCACCTAGTACAACTCCTGGGAGGTCGAGGTTATATTGAAACAAACATCGCCCCACAGATACTCCGCGATGCCAGAGTCTTGAGAATTTTTGAAGGACCAACCGAAACATTAACTATGTTCCTAGGTTCCCGCGTCCTCAATTCTAGCACCGAACTAGAAGAATTTTTAGACAAGAGCTTAGAGGCAAAACCAATCGCCACCAGACTGAAAGCCGCCGCCCTCGAAATTCGCGATGCCTGGGTTGGGCGAAGCCAACGCAGCGACAGCAAAAATTCTACCTTCAGCGACAATACCACAGCCATCCGTTGGGCATATCATCTCATTGGCGAAGTCGCCCTATACGCAGTATTATGGGCAGGAGTTCAAACCGCGATCGCACAAAATCCCACCCCCCAACTCCATCGCGCCCTCCAATGGACAAAATTAAACTTTGAACAAACATTAGCCCAAGCATTAACAGACACCCCCGCCAAATCAGTAGTCATGACACCCAATCAAACTACCGATTTAATTTCCAGTTACATCGAAACTATCGGCGATATTGAACAAACACTAGCGGGAGAAGACTACGAATTAGACAGTTTATTCAAACGAGGGATAGTAACAGAAAAAATACCAGAGCTAAACATTACCAATACCCCATCCGCAGCCCCATCCGCAGCCCCATCCGCAGCCCCATCTCCTGACAAAGCCACCACCCAATCAATTCAAAACTGGATGAAAGATTGGTTAGTCAAAGAATTAAAACTACCAGCAAAATCAATCGACACCAGCAAATCTTTTGCCGATTATGGACTGGATTCAGTAACAGCAGTAGAATTTTCAGATGCCCTGCAAGAATGGCTAGGAATTGCCCTATCCCCCACATTGGCTTACGACTATCCCACCATTGAATCAATGGCTCAGTATCTAGCTAGTATTAGCAGAGAAGAGACGCAAGAAGTCAAAGTTGAGCAGGAAGAAGTAAACGATTTGTCCACTAATTTTTCTGTAGCTCCAGAAGAAATAACACAGGATTATATTGGAGATGAGGAAGTGGATTTATTGTTAGCTGAATTAGAGGTAATGTCGGTGGAAGAAGCGGAGGCTTTGTTGGGTAAATAGGGTTTGCTGAATAAGT
>DOIX01000277.1:6983-14911 GCA_003511885.1 Cyanobacteria bacterium UBA11153 | reverse complement strand
ATTTTCGAGTTTCCGTGAAAAACTGTCTGAATTTTCAGGGGTGTAACTCTTATTCCTGGTACTTTTCCCAAGTCAAGACAGCACTCGAAGCTAATTGTTGTCAAGGTTAATGACTTATACAGCAAGCCCCAACTAAAACCATTGCTAGATAAAGCTTTGGGCTAATTAATACTAACAGTTTAGCATCCCGATGTCCTGAAGAACCGATTTTTTACCCTTATAGCAACCGCCAGGGCAGCCCCGACATTCTCAATTCCTCAAACGATTTGACAGCTTTCTTCCCGAGCCAAGAGCCAATAGTCCCTCGCTATAGATGGCACGGGAAGGGGCACTCCCCTAATCCAAATCGCTTTCCATCACCACCGCGATCGCAGATTTCGCGTTATCCTGAAATTCTCTAATACTGATGCGCCGTAGCAAAATAATTGCCGCAATCATCCCCACAGCTTGCACAGTAAAAACCAATCCATAAGCTAAGACGGGTTGTTGACTAAATAAAACCTTCCCCAAATTTAAAACTCCCCCACCTAACACCGTCGCCAATCCCCTCGCCATCGCTTGCGCCAATCCCCATGCCCCAATAAAAGTACCTGCCACTTCCGCTGCTGTCAAATCCAACATTAAACTGGTTGCCGCTGCAGTCAATACTCCCGAAGCTAAACCAAAAAACAGTAAGCTAGACTTAAGTAATCCAGGATTAGCAGCAAATCCTGCCATAATAAACAATCCCGAACATACCGCTGCTGTGATACAGCCGATTTTAATCGTTTGCTGCTTGCCCAATCTTGGCAAAATCAAGAAACCTGTGAAACCAATACCAATTAACGTACCCATCCCAAAGGGAACATTTAACTTAGTCGTTTCCGAGATACACATCCCAAATACTTCCCCACCATAAGGCTCCATCACCGCATCTTGGGTGAATAAACTTAAAGTTAAGACCAACAGAAAGCTAAAAAATACACCAGTTTGACGGTTAGCCGTTAATACCCGCAACGCGCGAATGAAAGTAATTTTATCCTCTCTTTCCACTAAAGTAGAACGAGAATTATAACGAGAATACTTTTTCTCAATCCCTACAGTCCCTAACCAAGATAATCCTAGGACAATTCCCGGCATAATCTTAAACACGGGATTAATCGTAGCTTTCAATTTACCTATATCTACAATTGGTGGAGCCTGGGTAGGATTGTATGCTAAAATTTCTGGACCACAAATTTCTGGACGTGCCAGTAACTTGGAACTAATAATTGCTCCAACTACAATCCCCACCATTAACATAGACCAAACAATAGCAATCAGTTGCGATCGATTATCCTCATCTGTAACATCTACCAATAAAGCCGCAAATGGGGTAGAACTAGCACTAAGGGCTAAACCATAGAGGGCAAAAATCAAGCCGACGATACCCGCTATGGCATAGCTTTGGATACTCCAACCCGTGGCTTGGATGCTGCCACCGAGTTGCCATATTACTTGGAGGGCAATAAAAGATAAAGTAGTAAATGCTACAGCCCCTAGCCAAACATAACCCGTGCGATGGTAACCTAATATTGCTTTGGCATCGGACATCTGACCAAACCAAACTCGTGCGGGGCTGACGAATTGAGACATCGCGATCGCACCGCCAGCAACGAAGGGTAGTACTTTCAATTCATCTATCATCACCCGATTCAATACCCCTAGTGTCAGGAGAGACATTATTCCCAATCCCATCTGGAATAAGCCTAGGCGAAACATAGTCAGGAGTTTGATTTTGGGCATTTTCGGTTTTTCTTCAAATCTTGGTTGAGAATTAGTCCTGACGGTGTTACGCTGCACAACGCTGGACAAACAGGTCATGGGCGATCGCAATTCCTTCGCTACTAAAAGCTAGGGAAAAGGAGCCGTCCCTCAAAGCTCGGAACATTACGATCCGAGCGCCGCCCCAGTCTCGATCGTGTTCGTGACCGCAACTGGGGCATTTGAATATTTTAGAGCCGCCTAGTCTATTGTGCTTGTACCCGATCGCTCATTGCCCGACTTACCATAATTTTTCCAGTATATAGTAGGCGCTTCTCGATTTTGACAGAGCTTTTTTCCCTCTTTAGTATAGTACTGCAGTACTATACTAAAGAGCATTTAACGGGAAGGAATGAGTACTGCAGTACTATATATAAGGCGATCGCTCCCTTGTAATCTGCTGCGCAGTTAAATGCTATAGCAACCGCTAATGGGAGCTGCTTCACAGGTTAGTAGCCAGAGATGAGAAGATAGCAATTAATCGCCAACAACCAATAACTTATGCCACAAATATCCACTGCCAAGCCAGCGATAGACTCTAAGAATCTGGAATCTCTAGATATCCGCTTACTAGTACTTGATATTGATGGCACGATCGCAGGAGAATCCAATGAAATCAGCTTCCCTGTCAAGGAAGCCGTCAGGAAAGCCAAAGCAAAAGGGATTGAGGTGGCAATCGCGACAGGGAGGATGTATCGTTCGGCTTTGCGCTTCCATCAAGGGATTGGAGCCACTTTACCGCTTTTAGCATATCAAGGGGCTTGGATTCAAGATCCTGCCAGCGATAAACTCCATCGACATTTCCCTGTAGCGCGCCATACAGCAGGAGAATTGCTAGATTATTTAGAAACGGAGGAGTTGCGATCGCATCTTGCCGTTCATTTCTATATTAACGATCGATTGTACGTGCGAGAAAGGAACCAGCAAACCGAAAACTATGCCCAACGTTCTACCATTAAACCCGAATTTGTTGGCGATTTGCGTAAACTCTTACAACATGAACCAACTAAAATCTTAGCCCTCAGCCAAAATCCAGCATTAGTTGACCAATTATTAAGGGATTTGCGTCATAAATATACACCAGAGGAACTTTACCTAACCAAATCTGTCCCAACTTTCTTAGAAGCTACGAATCCTGCGGTTAATAAAGGGGCCGCCGTGCATTTTTTAGCAACAGAATTGCTAGGAATTTGCCGAGAGAATGTCATGGCAATTGGCGATAACTTTAACGATTTGGAAATGCTAGAATATGCCGGATTAGGAGTCGCTATGGGAGATGCCCCAACGGAGATACAAGCCGTTGCTCAATGGGTAGCCCCCTCAGTTGCAGAAGATGGTGTCGCGGCGGCAATTGAAAAGTTTATTTTGAGGAGCTAGGGAGCAGGACCTATTTTCTGGCCTGAGAATTCTGGGCTAGCACCCCTGCACTAGATCTTAGACTTGGAAGACAAGCCCCAGGGGTTGGGTTGATTAAATTTTATCAAAACTAGTTTCCTGTCGTTTCTTACCCTCGCCCCTGGCTATTCAGGATCGTGAAATCCTAATTCATATTTAGGCTATTTTGTCAACTACCATCATTGGCGCTTCATACAAGTTAATCATTTTGCGAGTGCTAGGAGGGGTTTTTTACAAAAATACATGTCAATGCGCGCTTGTTTCTGGCTTCAAAAAATGAGATGAAGGGGATTTTTTTAACGCTATTTCAATGCTTTTCGGCAACGGTGACCAAAAAAAGGCCATATAAGCCCAAGGATTAAATTATAACACAGGGCTGAAATAACGCAAAATCGTTCCGAAAAATTTAAGAAGTCAGGATTACTTGACCTTATTAAGTTTTGTGATATTCAAATATTAAAATTAATCTATGTCTATGTTAAGCATAGCTTATCTATAGCGAGATTTCTTTAGAGAAGTAATTCCTATTATGAGAATACTTTCATCTTTGCTTTTGCGAGTGAGTATTATGATGAGGTAACATTTGATTCACTTGATTGGAGTTATCATACCAAATCCGCTTTTTAAACCCCCGTTATCATTATGCCATTTTTTTCTCTCCTGCTCCCTTCTCCCTTCTCCCCTGCTTTTTTAGATAAAGGGGGTAATTAACCCGGATTTGGTATCAGCTCTATGTCTAAGTCTAACCTCCTGTTTTTTATCATAATGATTTGCTCGGTATTGTGGCTATTAATCTACACTACGTTGAGCGTTTTCTATCCTAAAATTCGCGGTAACTGGAGGGGAAGTACCCAGCAAATTGGGACGATGAGTGCCGTTGGAATGGCACTATTCTTTGATGGGGCTGCCCTTATTGTATTTGTAGGACTTTTTTTACCAGTCTCTTTCGTGCGTTGGGTAGTCCCTTGTTTGATAGGCATAAGCACGATCGGTTTCGTCTTAGCTGTTTTAGGCTCTTTGCGGGACACCTCACCTAAGAAATAATCACCAAACAGACACTTGCTGAAAACTGAAATTCAGACTAGCCTATTGGGGTGAGGGATTACAGTGATTCGCGAGTGAGGGATGCGATCGAGCAGCAATCTGTGAAATTAAATAAGGAATGACAAAATGAGAGCGATCGTTCAAACAAAATACGGTTCAACTAACGTTTTGAAATTGGAAGAGGTTGACAAGCCCGTCGTATCAGACAATGGTGTACTGGTGCGAGTTCATGCCGCCTCCGTCAATGCTATCGATCCTTATCAGTCGGTACAAACTACCGCCTAACAAGATAATGCCATTCTCACAACTCCACAGTAAACTGAAAACAACCCTATCTTCGCCCCAGTTTAAAGATTATGTCTCGCAGCTTTAATACCGCTGGTCCCTGCCAGGAAGACGTTCATTATACCCTGTCCCCAACACTCCGCCTACCAAGCTTGGAGCGATTAATTGCTCAACGCAATTATTTCGTTATCCATGCACCTCGACAAGTTGGTAAAACCACCGCTATGCTGGCTTTAGCCAAACAACTTACCGATAGTGGAAAATACACGGCTGTCATGGTTTCTGCTGAAGTTGGCGCACCTTTCAGTCAAGATATTTCAGGTGCTGAAGATGCGATTTTGGGTGCTTGGCGAGACAACATTTCCTTCCGCCTCCCACCTGAAATGCAACCACCCGACTGGACAACTATGCCATCGGGACAAAAAATTAGGTCAGCTTTACAAATTTGGGCACAAGCATCGCCTCTGCCTCTAGTTATTTTTATTGATGAAATTGACGCATTACAAGATTTAGCGTTAATTTCCATTCTGCGACAATTGCGCGATGGTTATCCCAATCGTCCAAAAGCTTTTCCTCAATCAGTTGGTTTAATTGGTTTGCGAGATGTGCGGGATTATAAAGTAGCCTCTGGTGGCAGTGATAGGCTCAATACTTCTAGTCCTTTTAATATTAAAGTTCGCTCTCTCACTATCCGTAATTTTAATGCTGAGGAAGTGGCTGAACTTTACGCGCAACATACCCAAGATACCGGACAAATTTTTACTCCATCAGCATCAGCTTTAGCCTTTGAACTAACTCAGGGACAACCTTGGTTGGTGAATGCTTTAGCTAAAGAAATAGTGGAAGAATTAGTAACTGATGAATCAATAGCTATTACCCCAGAACATATTTTAACAGCAAAAGAGATTATAATTCAACGACAAGATACACATTTAGATAGTTTAGCAGAAAGACTTAGGGAAAATCGAGTTAAAGCGATTATCGAACCGATTCTGGCTGGTTTAGAGTTGGGGAATGTACCCAATGATGATATTCAGTTTTTAATCGATTTGGGTTTGTGTAAGATGGATACTCAGGGTGGATTAGCGATCGCAAACCCAATTTATCGCGAAGTGTTGCCCCGCGTGCTAACTCTAACACCTATGGCTTCATTGCCGCAAATTGCACCGAGTTGGTTAACGGCTGAGGGAAAATTAGATACTCAGGCTTTACTGAAAGCGTTTCTGGAATTTTGGTTACAGCATGGGGAACCTTTGCTGAAAAGTGCATCTTATCCGGAAATTGCGCCGCATTTGGTGTTGATGGCGTTTCTCCATCGGGTGATTAATGGTGGGGGAACGTTAGAGAGAGAATATGCGATTGGGAGAGACAGGATGGATTTGTGTTTGCGTTATGGTGAGGTAATATTGGGAATTGAACTGAAAGTTTGGCGCAATCGGAAAGTCGATCCGATTAGTAAAGGATTGGAGCAATTAGATGGGTATTTAGCTGGATTGGGGCAAGATGAGGGTTGGTTAGTGATTTTTGACCGGAGAGACAATGTAGCGGAATTGGCAGAAAGGCTGAAAACTGAGATTCATACTACCCCAATGGGGCGAAGGATTACAGTGATTCGAGCGTGAAGTGCCGCTTTTTTCTCTGTTTTTCCGATCGCTTGAGTCTGCGATCGAATGCTGAGATTCTCATCCAGCCACATCAGTAGGTACAAACTCCCGCCTAAAAAACGCAGCTATTAAGAAATAGAGGAGTACGGAAAGCAATGTCAGATCATCTCAACCGTTCTTTCACCTCAGACGATCGTACACAGGCATCAAACCCTGGAATGATCCGCATCAATTATCTTTACTGGCTCCGTTCATTTCCCCATGAACCAGTGAAGCTTCTACTTCCACTCGTTTTGTTAGGTGGATTAGCTTTTGTCATCAACCGCATTTTTGCACTGGCAGTAATTGAAGTTTTCCACAAAGGTCAAAGTTTAAAGAACTTACCCGCCGCATTGTGTGGTCTTATTATATTTAATGTCTTCTTTTGGTTTGCTATATCACCACTACTAAATCAACTGATATGGCTGGCAACTCATGTGCGGGAACACGTTATTCATGGCTGTGTTAATCCTGGTATTGTTATTGCGTCAAAGCCACCTTTAGTTGCCGTATTTACCGATCTTACTACAGGTAGAGAACCATACCCTGTCATCAAGATTTTGCCTCAACCCCTTCGATGGATGAAGAATGGTATCCCTCCAGTTGGTATAAGACTTGCTACTGTTGCTCTCTATGAAGGAAGTAGTCAAAAAGCATACTGGAATGACTTTCATCCAGTGGTAGTCAACTGTGTAAGTGACAATCAAGCTGAGATAGAAAGAGTCTTTCAGAGTATTCCAGAATGGGAATGGAAGCAACTCGAGGTAGGACTTAATTATATTCGGACAAACAAACCAGGGCTGTACCCCATACCTTTTGTTCGTTGTGCATTTTGCCATGAGATCGTCTTTCTGCCACTTTACCCCAGTCACAAGGAGGAACACACAAAACTTCTACCAGATGGTCAAATGACAGACCATATTACTGTTCCTCCAGAAGCGCGCTATCAAGGAACTCTTAATAAAGTCCCAAAAACTTACTTTCATTCACTTTGTCAAGTTTCAACAAGAATGCCAGAAGAAATTATCCGTAGCTACTTAGTCAACCCATTTCTATATAATGAATATACATTTTGCTGTGGATGTAATGATTATATCCTTCAGCAAGAGCTTTATTGGCGCGAAACAGGACAATGCTTAATGGATTACTTTCAAGAGCTGCAAGATGAGTACATTAGCCTCCATGGCAATCCTCCACCCAATCCATGATGTTGTTGGCAAAGTCATGCTACAGCAGAGACAATGTAGCGGAATTAAAAGATATTGTTTTATTGACTTGACGGGATGTTACGAATTAAAATCCACATCATTTAAAAGCACGGATAATTCAACTTTAAAATGAAAGGGAGACTCAATGAGTAATCTAATTGAAACACAAATTATTGAGTGTGAAGAACGTCTCAGACTGGCGATGCTTCACTCTGACGCAAAGGAACTAGATGAACTTCTCGCACCGAAACTTAGATTTACCAGTCACCTGGGCGAGTTAATTACCAAGCAAGACGATCTTGAATTCCATCAATCCGGGCTAATAAAAATTGAAGCTGTAACACCTTCTGAGCAATATATTGAAATTCTTGGCAATGTGGCTATTGTTTTTGTGCGATTACGGATAGTGGGGACTTACGCTGGTGCAAAAGCTGATGGTGATTTTCGATTTACACGGATATGGGCACTTTCTTCCAATAATACTTGGCATGTAGTTGCTGGTCATTCAACCCTGATAGTCTAGTTGTCCAGAGTTTGACAACAATAATTATATATAGCAACCGCCACATCG
>DOIX01000277.1:1514-6723 GCA_003511885.1 Cyanobacteria bacterium UBA11153 | reverse complement strand
AGTAAAGAGTTTGATTTCCATCCAGTAATTGTCAACTGTCTATTGTCAACTGTCCACTGCTATATTATGATTGAAGAGTTAGGTACTACTCAGATCTTGCACCAGTTTCAATAACGGTAGGGTGGGCACTCCCCACTAACGTAATCATCAGATTTTCAAGTTCTAAGGGGGAATGCCCACCCTAGATTAAACTCTTTATTGACATTAGTGATTGGTGCCAGATATCAGCACTAGGAATTTCCCGCCAAAAACCGATCGAAATCGGGTACTTGTACCCAACAACCTGTTTGATGAGATTGATGACTTAAATCCATCAATAGTTGGGAGTATACTCCTTCTTTAAGTGAAGGAATGGTTACCTTACCTGTTTCAATCCCTTCCACCCATCGATCGATAACTCGAATAAATGGTGCTAAACGCCCATCGGGATAAGTTTGCGGAAATTCTAAACGTTTAGGAATTTCGACTTCTGTTAATGCTTCACCTGCTAATCCTGTCCAGAGACGAAATCCATGAACGTAATCTTTCTGGTTATCGCTACCCAAAATTAATGTACCGCGATCGCCATAAACTTCGACAAAGTGTCCGCGCCCTTGATAGGTAACGGAACTAATGGTTAACTGACATGGCGTACCATCTGCTAATTCTAACAAGACTAGGCAGGTATCATCGGCATCGACTGGTTTTTTGCTTCCGTTAGCGGTAGGATCGGGACGTTCGGGAATGGCTGTACTTAATTGAGCTACTAACTGACGGATTGGACCAAATAACCAACTAATATAGTCAAAAGCGTGAGAACCGACTGCCCCTAATACACCACCTCCTCGATCTTTTTGAGCATACCAATTCCAAGGACGTTGGGCATCGGCACGACTCGATACCAACCAATCAATTTTAATTAGGCGCTTTTTCCCTACATATTCCTCTGCCAAATATTCGGCAAATCTTTGCCATGCTGGTACAAAGCGATATTCAAAATCCATCATAGCAATAACACCCTTAGCGCCAGCAATTTGATAAAGTTCCCGCCCTTCTTTTGCTGAAAGAGTCATGGGTTTTTCCAGTAACAGATGCTTACCTGACTCCAAGACTTGCTTCGCCATCTCATAATGGAGGAATGGGGGGGTGGAAATACTGACTGCTTCGACATTTGGGAGTTTGAGGATATCCTCGATGCGATCGCAACTTTCTTGAATGTTATGAGTTTGGGCAATGGCTTTGGCTTTATTAATATCGCGATGATATACGGAGGTTACTTTGGTCTTGGGATGAAGCTGAAAGCCAGGGATATGTATTTTTTCCCCAAATCCAGTCCCGATAATTGCTACGCCTATTTCTTTATTCATTGTTTTTGGTTGTTTATTGTTTGTTTTTGGTAAAGTGCTTAGGTTACAGCCAAGCCTTCTATTTTTGTATTTCCAATAGCCATGCTACAGCAGTTACCGCTGGAATGCGGTACAGTTAATTAATCTTCAACATTTAAGCAATTTGTTTGTTAATTTCTGCTCCTGTACCTCATAATAGTGGAAACCGATGTCAATTAGTCGTGACAAGTGAGAGGCTTGAAACTCAATGATACTAAGGAGCGGAAGCGCAGAAAATTCCCACAACCTCTTTAGACATGGTATATTTCCTTTTTATTCTCTCAAACTTCATCATAGTCAATTATTTTTATTGATTTTTTAGCCAATTACCTTTTTCACTGCTCCAGTCATCGTCACACACCAATAACTCCACTCTTATCTTTGCGTACCTTGGTGCTAACCTTTACACTCTTTGCGTTAAAAAAAGTCTAATTATTCCACACAAACCCCCCATAAACACCCTTAACAACCAAGACTAACCACCAACCATTTTTTCATTTTCTATTTCTTGTTCATCCTCTGAAACTTCATCATCGCCAATGCAATTGTTGTTATCGATCTCCAGTTATAGACAACCACCTTATCACATTGCCCAAATCATCGTCACACACCAATCACTCCACTCTTATCTTTGCCTACCTTGGCGCTAACCTTTGCGCTCTTTGCGTTAAAAAAAAGTCTAATGATTCCACACAAACCCCCCATAAACACCCTTAACAACCCAAAAATCACCAATAACCAATAACCCTTATCTTTTCGCCATTTCTTCCACCCAAGCAATAACCTCCTTACCCAAACTTGTACCATGAAGACGATCGATTTCGCGAATACCAGTCGGACTAGTGACATTAACCTCAGTCAGGTAACCGCCAATAACATCAATACCGACAAAATATAATCCATCTTCCTGTAACTTCAGCTTTAAACTTTCGCATATTTTTTGCTCTTGAGGAGTAATCTCAGTTGCGGCTACTCTACCACCAACAGCCATATTACCGCGAAATTCGCTACCTGTAGGAATGCGATTGACTGCGCCAATGGGTTTGCCGTTAAGTAGGATAATCCGCTTATCACCTTCTTTAGCAGCAGGTAAATAAGTTTGAACCATCACAGGTTCCCGACCCCATTTAGTGCTAATTTCGATTAAAGAGTTTAAATTGCGATCGCCTCCTTCCAGAAATAGAATCCCTTCACCTGCCTTCCCTCCCAATGGTTTGAGTACCCCTGCGCCTTTCTCCTCCACGAATTTCTGAATCGCCAACTTATCCTGAGTGACAATAGTTTCGGGAATTACTTCTGAAAACTGAAGGGCGTACATTTTTTCATTAGCACTCCGCAATCCCGATGGCTTGTTAATTACTAAGGTTTTTGCTGGGTTAATGTAATCGAGAATATAGGTAGTATAGAGATAAGGAATTGTCACTGGAGGATCGGTACGCATGAAAACAGCATCCATCTCTTCGAGAGAGTGCCAGACTGGATCGGATAGTTGATACCATGGTTCGCTAACTTGCCAGCGTCCTTCAACTAACTCCACTGGTTTTAACTGTACTTCTTGTAAGAGTGCCCAAGCCTGACTTTTCACCACCATCAACTTTTCCGCTTGAGTTATCCAAACTTCATGACCCAATATTTGTGCTGCTTCCATCAAAGCAACACTGGTATCGTGACTAGGATCTAGTTTTGAGATTGGATCGATAATAAAGGCAAATTTCACAAATACCTCCAACTTAACAGTTGACAGTCATACAGAATTATGGATCGTATCCTCTAAAAAAATACAATTACCAATTACCAGTTAACCCTTACTAATTAACCGATTATTTGCAACAGAATATCTAACTCGCCGCGATATTCTAGATCGTAGATATCATCACATCCCCCAATATGTCGATCGTTAATAAAAATCTGAGGAAGGGAACGACCTCCGTTAGCCCTAATAGCCATAATTTTTCTGGCTTCTTCATCACCATCAATACAATATTCGGTAAATTCAACGCCTTTTTCCTTCAATAATGCCTTAGCACGGATACAAAACGGGCATCGACTCCAAGTATAGATTTCAACTTTTGGTTCCATAGTGTTTTGGGGAGATTAAAGGTTCAAGGTTAGCGATCGCTAGTTAGTGGTTACTGCCCAGTGGTTTGAGGCTAGTCTTCTCTATTCTCCACTGATTCTGCAACTTCAGAACAAAGCATATCGATCGGAAATTGAAAGTGACATAAATCACATAATTGAGGTGGATTGATGACGATACAGATGAAGGCAATAACTGCTACTCTAATTACAGAGAGAATAGTACCTACTCAAGCCTTAGATCCTGAACAAGGAATTGGCATCTCCCCCCCCCAGCGGAGTTGTAATCATCAACTCCAACCAGTGATTCAGCTAACTCGTGCAGCTAATTCGTTAAACTACTCTCACAGTACCCAGGGAATTACCGATTAATGAAGATAAGTCAGTAGAGTGAGGATGGATTGGATGTAAAACAAATCTGGTCTCGATCTATTGAAAATTTATCCGAGGGGATATTAGTCCAACTTTCGGATCGAGTATCGCAAACGCTGTAACGGGAAAAGGGCAGTTTGGTAAGCCGTTGTGTATCTTCCTGTCCAGAGCGCGATCGCGATTGGAAGGTAAGAGGTAAAATTTACTATGGAATTTAACGGCGCATTAGCTTACTACTATAAACAGGCAGTCAAGAACTCACCGTCAACCCGCTTCGGGTATGACGGGTAGCTCAGAAAAGAGCTGCTAACTTGACCAGACTCAGTTCTTAGAGAACTACGTTATTTGAATCAGAAAATTTTTGGAGCGGAAAAATAATTCTGGGTAGTGAAAGAAAAAAGCGCTGCGCTTGACCTGGTAAAACATTAATAATTGACTGTCTGAAATAATCTGTAAGGAAAAACTATGTCCAGTAAGCAAAACAACTTATTTACAATTCACTTTTGGGGTGTGAGAGGAAGTATCGCCTGTCCGGGACCGGAAACAGTGCGGTATGGGGGAAATACCCCTTGTGTAGAAATGCGAGTGGGTGGGGAACGACTGATTTTTGATGGTGGTACGGGTTTGCGGGTTTTGGGGCAATCACTATTGTCCCAAATGCCAGTAGAAGCATCAATCTTTTTTACTCACTCCCACTGGGATCATATCCAAGGATTTCCCTTCTTTGTGCCAGCATTTCTTAAGGGTAATAGGTTTAATATTTACGGCGCGATCGCGCCCAATGGCTCTACCATCAAAGAACGCCTCACCGACCAAATGCTAGACCCGAATTTTCCTGTTCCCTTACGGGTGATGCAAGCGGATTTGAGATTTAATGAGCTAGAAGTCAATAAGCCAGTGGAAATTGGCGAGGTGACAATTGAAAACGCTCTCCTCAACCACCCTGGTGAAGCAGTTGGCTATCGCGTCAACTGGCGAGGTTATTCCGCCGCCTATATTACCGATACCGAACATAGACCAGAGGGGTTAGATCCGAACGTCCTCAAGTTAGCACAAAATGCCGATGTAATTATTTATGATGCTACCTACACTAACGAAGAATACTACAGCAATGCCACTCCCAAACAAGGTTGGGGACATTCTACCTGGCAGGAAGCAGTCAAACTAGCTAAAGCCGCTAATGTGAAAAAGTTAGCAATCTTTCATCACGATCCATTACATAATGATGATTTCCTCGATCGCGTCGGCGATGAAGCCTCCCTTCATTTCCGCAATACCATTATGGCTCGCGAAGGTCTCTCCATTTCTTTAGTCGAATCCAACGGCACAAACTCTATCCCCCTAAAACAAGAGGATCGGGCTTTTGTTTGATTTTTTTAGGGGCTAGGGGCTAGGGG
>DOIX01000277.1:0-1240 GCA_003511885.1 Cyanobacteria bacterium UBA11153 | reverse complement strand
TCCCTTGTCTCCCTTGTCTTCCCAGCTCCCCAGCTCCCCAATTGCACCGGAAGCTCAATTATGTAAAAATGTGAAGCGTGTGGATTACATCTTCTCCAGCCACGGCTTTGACACCAACTACAGTTGCCCTAGGAAATTTTGACGGCATTCACCTGGGGCACGAACAGGTTATTAAACCAATTTTGCGGGAATCTAGAGGATCGATCGCTCTAGAGGGGCAAAAAAGACTCTCCCAATTAGAGGCATCCAGTTTCCAGGAAACTTTGCTAACCCCAAAAGGAACAGAGAGCGATCGCATTTATGCGACAATGGCAACATTTTATCCTCATCCCCGCGAATTTTTTTCCGGTGAAGCCTTAAAACTTTTAACACCAAGGGCAGAAAAAGTGCAACAGCTCAGTGTCTTGGGTGTGGAACAATTGGTATTACTGCCATTCGATCGCGAACTTGCTTCCTTAAGCCCAGAGCAATTTGTGGAAAAGATATTGGTACAAGAGCTAAAAGCCACTCGCGTTAGTGTAGGGGTAGATTTTCGCTTTGGCAATCAACGGGCGGGAAATTCCAGTGAGTTGAAAGCGATCGCATCTGGATTCGGGATTGATGTTACCATTGTCCCGCTCTTTATGGATCGAGGAGAACGGGTGAGTAGTTCTTTAATTCGCGAATCTCTTCAGGAAGGGGATATAGATAAGGCGAATCGACTCCTGGGACGAGCCTACTCCCTAACAGGGGTTGTCGTACAAGGACAGCAGTTAGGCAGAAAAATTGGATTTCCTACGGCAAACCTTCAGCTACCGCCAGATAAGTTTTTGCCGCGACATGGAGTATACTGCGTCCGAGTTACCACTCCCTCACTTCCATCTCTGCTATCTGAACATTTGGGTGTCATGAATATTGGTATTCGTCCTACTGTCAATGGCACTAGTCTGACAGTTGAGGTTCATGTGTTGGATTGGAGTGGCGATTTATATGGGCAAACATTAACAGTCAAGATTGAGAAATTTTTGCGTGGGGAAACCAAATTTCCTTCTCTAGATGCACTGAAAAGCCAAATTCAGGGAGATTGTACAGCGGCGCGATTGTTTTTTGGGAGTAGGGAGTGAAAAAATGTCCCTATCCACACCCTCGCAGCTATGGGCTAATTAGGGTTTGCTGAAAAAGTCGGATCGTGAGGATGGGGTGTGGGGTGTGGGGTGTGGGGTGTGGGGTATGGTTTTTTTTGTGTGGCACAATTTTCGAG
>DOIX01000424.1 GCA_003511885.1 Cyanobacteria bacterium UBA11153 | reverse complement strand
GGGAGAAGGATTGATGGCTAAAGAAAAGATAGGTGAAACCAAAGCGCGATCGCAAAAATCCGCCATAGATACTATATTATCAACCATCACCACCGACAGTTCGAACTCTGCCACAGAAGTTAGGAAAGCAACTATCAATCCCCTATCTACTCCATCCTCAAGTCAACCAACTAATAACCCCAGACTAAATCAAATTTTGCAGTTAATTTGTCAAGGGAATAGACAGGGGCAAAGGCGAAAATATCGAGAAAGATCCCCTGTAATCTGGATTGTAGCAGTAATTTCCTTAACCAGTGTCATGGGAAACCGCTTCTACAATCAACCTAAGTTAGATGTGGGGAAAGGAGCTACCCAAACTATTAAGGCTCCTTTCAATGCTACGGTAGAAGATACCAAAACAACTGAAGAAAAGCGTAAGGAAGCCCTAACCGGATCTTTTCCTGTATTAAGAATTGATAAATCCATCACCCAAGAAATTGAGGAAAACCTTCAAGATTATTGGGTAAAAATGGAAGAATTAAGAAAAATAAGTGGTGAGATGCCCTTTGCCAGCAATAGGATAATTTCAGAATCAACTCAGGAGTATCTACGGGAAATTCAAGAATGGGAATGGCAAGCAATTGTCGCCTTTACTAATAATAATATTCAGAGTAATACCTCAGACACGGAAATTGCCAAAACCCCAAATAGTCAATCTTTTAATATTGCTTTCACCCAAGCAGTGCGAGAATTAGCAAGTTACCGTCAGCGCTCTTCTCCTCAAGCCTTCTCAAATTTGCTAAATGCGATCGCAAAATCCCGCCAAAGTTACAATATAGCTTTGGAGAAACTCGCTCAATTAAGGGCTACAGAATCTGAATATCCTGACGATAAATCATTCCTTAATCTACCAACTCCCATCTGGCAAGAAACCAAAATCGGCATTACTCAAGCTCAAAAATATATCCTGACTCAAGGCATTCCGCCGGGATTGCCTCCTGATATCTTAAATGCCGCAATTAAGCTACAAGTAACAGCCCTTGTTCCCACCCAAGGACAACCTCTAGCCATAGAGCTACTCAGTAGCATTTTACAACCTAATTTAACCGAAGATCCAGACCAAACCAAACGGAGATCCGAACAAGCCGCCCGCGCAGTCAAGCCAGTGATGGTTTCTGTCAAACAGGGAGAAATTATCATCAAAGCTGGAGAAGAAATTACTCAGGCAGATTTTGTTTTATTAGATTATTTCGGTTTAAGCCGTCGCGGGATTAATTGGATGGCTTTGCTAGGATTTGGTACTCTAGTAAGCGGTGCAGTGACAATTGTTTGGTTAGTGGAAAGACAAGGAAATCCTCCTCTGAGGCGACGAGACCATATTTTACTGTTATTGTTAAGTTTAACTGCTCCATTACTCGGTACATTGGGCGTGCCTTATACAGATTTACCTGCAATTGGGCTATTGGTTGGTAGCTTTTATGGCTCTAGTTTGGGCTTAACTGTAGTGAGTCTCCTCACTGGATTAGTAGGATTTAGTTTGGAAGCGAGTTGGGAATATTTAATCCCCTCAGCCGCCGGAGCTATCGTTGCCGCTATCATGGCGGGGCGAATGCGATCTCGCGAAGAGTTAGCTGTCCTCGGTGGTGTGGTAGGATTAACTCAATGTAGTGTCAATTTACTCCTTAATTTAATTTATAGTGCTAGTGCAGGTTCGGTTTGGTATGCAGTATTACCGGGAGCAATTATTTATGGCTTGGCGGGTTTGGCTTGGAGTGTAGTTGCCCTAGGATTATCTCCTTATTTGGAACGTTTATTTGATTTAGTAACTCCTATTCGTTTAGCCGAATTATCTAATCCCAATCGCCCCCTTTTGCAGAGATTAGCGACAGAAGCACCGGGGACATTTCAACATACTTTATTTGTCGCTTCCCTCGCTGAAGCCGCCGCACGGGAACTTCATTGTAATGTGGAATTAGTTAGAGCAGGTACGCTATACCATGATATTGGAAAAATGCACGATCCATTGGCATTTATTGAAAATCAAATGGGGGATCCCAATAAACACGATATCATCAAGAATCCTTGGCTGAGTGCCGAGATTATTAAAAAACACGTTTCCGAAGGATTAGTCATGGCACGAAAACATCAGTTACCGAAAGCTATTCGCGATTTTATTCCAGAGCATCAGGGCACAATATTAGTATCTTTTTTTTATTTTCAAGCTCAACAGAAAGCCCAAAAAGCCGGAGATGCCCCTGTCAAAGAGTCAGATTTTCGCTATGATGGCCCAATCCCTCAATCCCGGGAAACAGGTATTGTAATGTTAGCAGATGCTTGCGAAGCAGCACTCCGGAGTCTCAAAGATGTGACACCCGACTTAGTTTTAAGTACAGTGAATAAAATCTTGAAATCTCGCTGGAAAGACAATCAATTAGTGGATTCTGGCCTCACCAGAGAGGATTTGTCAACTATTGCTCGGGTTTTTGTCAAGGTTTGGCAACAGTACAATCATCAACGGATTCCTTATCCACAAAAATGATGGACAGTTGACAGTTGACAATTGACAATTAACAGTTATAGCCATATTCATCATACCCCTATTCAGCAAGGGAAAAAGCCTCTATTCACAATCTTATTTATGTAGGGTAGAAATGAATTTTGAGTTATGATTCTAGGTTAATCTCAAATCTTAAATAGATAGCAAAATGACAAAATTACGGGTGGGAGTGCTGTTTGGCGGTTGCTCGGGCGAACATGAAGTATCGATTAATTCGGCAAGAGCGATCGCAAACGCTTTGATGACTGGGCAAAATCAGGACAAGTACCAAGTTTTACCCATTTATATCCAAAAAGATGGGTTATGGCAAGGGGTCTCGGTTGCTCGAGGGGTTTTGGAGTCGGGAATTCCTCTGGTATCAGAGGGTAAGGGGAATTTGTGGCAGTTTCCGCCGGAAGTGTCAGATGTTGATGTTTGGTTTCCCATTCTCCACGGTCCCAATGGAGAAGATGGTACAATCCAAGGATTGCTGAAGTTAATGCAGGCTCCTGTCGTTGGTTCCGGTGTTTTGGGTTCGGCAATTGGGATGGATAAAATCGCCATGAAAATGGCATTTGCTGAAGCTGGGCTGCCTCAAGTTAAGTATATGGCTGTCAATCGCTCCCAGGTTTGGTCTAATCCTTGCGTCTTTCCCAAACTAGTCGATGAAATTCAGGAAAGTTTGGGTTATCCTTGTTTTGTCAAGCCTGCTAATTTAGGATCTTCAGTAGGGATTGCTAAAGCGCGATCGCAATCCGAGTTAGAAGCAGCTTTGGATAATGCTGCTAGTTACGATCGCAGAATTATTGTTGAAGCTGGTGTAGTGGCGCGAGAAGTGGAATGTGCCGTTTTGGGCAATGACAATCCCAAAGCCTCCGTAGTGGGTGAGATTACTTTTAACAGCGATTTCTATGACTACGAAACTAAATATACAGTGGGTTTGGCAGACTTGATTATCCCCGCAGCCATACCAGATAGCATTACTAGTCAAATTCAGGAGAGAGCATTGCAAGCATTTGCCGCTGTCGATGCCGCAGGTTTGGCGCGGGTGGACTTTTTCTATGTGGAAGCGACAGGAGAAGTCTTGATTAATGAGATAAATACCTTACCTGGATTTACAGCTACGAGCATGTATCCCCAATTATGGGGGGCGACAGGCATACCCTTTCCCGAATTGGTGCATCAGTTAATTGAGCTAGCCCTGGAGAGGGGCTAGGGTAGGGGCTGGGAGAATTTCTTTCTCATCCTGTAGGGTGCGTTATGCCCAAGCTAACGCACCATTTCTCCATCCTCCTCATCCAGTAGGGTGGGTTATGCCCAAGCTAATACCAATTTTCTCAAATAGCGCTACATATTTACCCCCCCAACCCCCCTTAGTAAGGGGGGAGCCATCAGAGCGACTGTGGCAGGCATTTAGAAAATTGGTATAACCCACCATTTTTGGTCTTCCGTACTTAGCGTGCTAATTTATTACCGAAGAAAGAGCTGAAAATTTTTTCTCCCCAGGGGTTGACAAAACCAGAAATATCGGTAATGATTGTATACGGCTCGGAAATTGGGACTGTAGTTCAATTGGTTAGAGCACCGCCCTGTCACGGCGGAAGTTGCGGGTTCGAGCCCCGTCAGTCCCGTAGAAAATAATATTAGCGTGCGATCGCTGGTTAGTAGTGAGCGCTTACTACTAACAATAAGCAACTGAATTTGTAGGGGTGAAGCATTCGGACGATAAATTTTGCAACAAACTCAAGGTATAACATCCGAATGCTTCACCCTGCCCTTCGGATATGAAAGTTGGGATTTATTGCCTAAATTGTCGTCACGCGGAAAACAGGGCGAAGCATTCGGATCTAAAATTTACCGTTTGTTGCATAATACTAAATCCGGGTTAGCTACCCCCGTTATCTTCAAAAACCCTCTTACCTGAGTTCGATATAAGCGATAAAGCTGAAACTCAGCACAAAATTCTCTATCGCCTAAAATGACTTTATTATAATTAGATAACAAGGGGAAAACTCTCGATAAAACTTCTACTTGTTTAGCCGAATCTGTATTGCCCAATTTCGGTAAAAATTCCCAATATATAGGTATGGCTCTTTTCTCATAAATTAAACTGACAAATATTAAGTTAATTGAACCCTAGCGAGTTCGGTCAATTGCGATGTATAACATTGAATGAGGCTCAAAATTACTAGCTAACCATACGGCAAGAAATTTTGGTAAATATTGCTATGAAAGTTTGGGGATTAGATATTTAACTTAAGAAAATATGGGATTTATTTAATTATAATTAAATACTTTTTCATAGATTTCTCACCACTATGTGAATTTCCAGAAGTCGGGTTTCTTAAAGAAACCCGACTTCTCAATACCGAAGAGTTTTAGACCGAAGAGTTTTAGGTTGAATTGTCCGCTATCTTACTTCCCAGTCAACTGCATTTCTCTCTCCATCAGCCACTTCTTAAAACTACCCGGACTTACAATCCCAGATTGCACCATCCGCGTATTACATTCATGGGCTGCTTCAATAAATAATCGGGCTTCTTCAATTAATTGTCGGGAACGATCCAGATTTGCGGCATCATCGCGATGTTCGTAAGCGTTAAATAGGTAACTGGCAAACTTACCCTTGGCAAAAGGATCGAAGAATAACTCAGTATCGTAGAAATATTTACGGAATTCGGTGACTATTTCTTCGGGATTACTGGAAATATCGATATTCTGTACTTTCAGTAATGCTTGGGCGGCACTCAGCATGGCTTCTAGGGCTTTATCTGCGGCTTGTTTGATGTTTCCATTACCAGTGTTGCCTTCTAGCAATAGCGTAGCATCAAAGTACATACTTTCGGCTGTGGCTACGCCAAAATCTGTGAGGGAAACTACTTCTCCGGCACATTCTCCTATACCGATATCGCCAATTGTATATTCCCGCGCATCGCCCCAATCTGTGTAGAAGGATTTATCGACGCTGTAGCTGGGAATTTGGGTAAATGGTTGTAATCGATCTTTAATGGCTTTTTTGCCGATACGATTGACATATTGGGAGAATTTTTCGCCTTTTTCGTGTTCTTTTAGGTACATTTCTACTAAGAAGTCTACGATTTCGGGTATCCGTTTGGAAGGAAATACGCCTAGAGATTGTCCGTATTGAGCGGCGTTATTATCCCATTCTCCGCCTAAGATTAAATGGAAATGGGGTACGCGATGGCGCTCTACTAAACGACTGGAGCCGTAAAAACCAATTTCGGCTACCATTTGTTGTCCGCAGGAGTTGAAGCAGCCGCTAACTTTAATCCGGAGGTTTTTCAGGGCTTCATCGTACTGCAAACCTTTGGCAGCTAATCGATTGCTTAATTCACTGGCTAAACCGCGAGAACTAGATATACCTAATTTACAGGTATCTGTACCTGGGCAAGAGGTAATATCGACAATAGAGTTAGCACCGCCAGCGTGTAAGTTAATCGCTTTGAGGGCTAAATAGAGGGCAGGTAAATCTGCTTCATGAATCCAGCGCAAGATGATATTTTGTTCTACAGTAGTCCGAGTGGTATCGTTAGTAAAGCGACGGGCAATATCAGCTAAACCGCGCATTTGTGGGGCTGTCATATCGCCCAAAGGTAAGGCGATGGTGACGCAAACAAAACCGGGTTGCCGCTGTTGGTAAATGTTAGTAGATTTCCACTGAGCAAATGCAGCCGCATCTGCACCTAAATCGATATTTTGCCCTGCGGAAACTGGTGCTGGTAATCCAGATTCTTCATAACGAGATAGATTGGGCAGCCAATCATCCCATTTGGGGTCATTTTTCAAGATTTCCCGTTCTTCTTTAACCAAGCGACGGAATTCCTCAATCCCCAGTTTGCTTACTAGGAACTTAATCCGGGCTTTGTTGCGATTTTTCTTTTCACCCAAACGAGCATATACTCTTGCGATCGCCTGGGACATGGGTAATAATTCTTCTACTGGCACAAACTCATCTACAAGTTTGGCTAAATGGGGTACTGCACCTAAGCCACCACCCACATACATTTCAAAGCCTTTCTTTTCCACGCCATCCACAACCTTAGTAGTGGCAATTAACCCTAAGTCGTGCATGAAAGTTAAACCGCAAGGATTAGTTTTGCAGCCAGAAAAAGCTACTTTGAACTTCCGTCCAAAATCCTGCACATCGGGATGTCCAAAGAAATAAAAAGCAGTTTCGTTAGCATAACCCGTCACGTCGAAAGCTTCATCATGGCAAACTCCCGCCAAAGGACAAGCTGTCACATTCCGGACTGAATTCCCGCAAGCTTCGCGAGTAGTAATACCTACTGCTGCTAAACGGCGGTGCATATCCGGAGTATCTTCGATGGAAATAAAATGAAGTTGAAAATCCTGACGGGTGGTAACATGTAAAATGCCATCGGAATATTCGTCCGCCATATCCGCTAACACTTCCATCTGTTGCGCCGTCATTCCCCCGTAGGGAATTTTAATCCGCTGCATCCCGGGCGCTTCCCATTTCGTTTCTGGACCTTTAGTTAAATCGGGATGGGGGAAAGAAATAGTTTGAGATTTCTCGCCATCGTAGCGGAAACCATTATCATAACGCTGACCGTAAGCACCGCGACGGAGACGTAACTCAGCAAAGACTTTCTCATCAAGTTTGCCTTGAGTGCGGAGTTTCATCTGATTTTCAAATGTATCGATTTCCTCTGCCCAGTGGGGGGGAATTTTATCGGCGAGGATGGCTTTCCAAGTTAAGGGGTGTTCGGTTGTCATCTTGATGTATCCTGGAGAAAAAATTGCTGGATTGGCTAGAGATTATGACGCAATGGCGATATATCCCCGCTGCGCGAATGTGCCTAGGGATTTTTCATCCTCCCATGAATCTCTGCTATTCCGACGGGGATTTAGTATTTTTTTACAATGTCAGGAGGTTTAAGCCGTCGGGGAGCGATCGCTAATTTACTATGGTTAAAAGCCAAGCTAAAGATCCAGAATGGCATTTAAACGATCCAAGAGTTCGGAAATGGATGGTTCAATGTGTTATTTGTCAAGTAATTGGGTATTGTGCTGATGCTCCTGAAAAATTTTTCGGTCGTTATCATTTAGTTAAATATTTTAAACCGATTGATCTTGATGCTGCTGGTATCTGCGATGATTGTAGGCAAGTTCTAGATTTATCGCAGTTGACAGTTGACAGTTGATAGTTGACATTTACTCACATGCTGCATAGAATCAATTTTTTGAGCTTATGATGTGGTACAACACTAAAGGTGCAAGGGTTTCAGCCATAGTTGTCGCCGCGTCAGAGAGACTTCCCTATTCCCTCTTCCCTTTTAATCCTAAGATTTGGTCAACTTTACCAGTAAGTTAGCTAAAGCTTGTACCATGGGGCGAGGAGAAACATCAGCGCCGCGTTTGAGTTGGCAAATATTACCTGTCAGGATGGGAGATTCACTGGTAATTTTATCTTCTGTGCCGTTAATATCGCTATAAATTATTGCGATAACTGGTAAATTTAATTTTTGACAAAAAACTTGCCATTCTTTTACTTCTATCTCCGTCTTGGCGAGAATGATGGCATGACTAGCTTGTGGCATGATTATTTTATTTTCTGGAGTAATTTTACCGCCAACGTCAAATAGCAATAGTGAATTTTTAATTACCTTGATGTCTCTCGCTTTAGACTTAGCAAATTCTGGGGTAAATTTGGCTTTGTATTCTTTCTTTAATTCTGCTGCTACTTCTGGATATTTTTTGGCTGTTTCCGAAAACCAAGCGCCGTCACCGTCAGGACAACCAGAAATGGCATAAAAATCATTTGGAGATGAATCTAACTGGAAAATTGCTTCCTTGATGCTATCCCGTAAAACCGTTTTTCCGGTGTTGGGCGGTCCGCATAAGACGGCTTTTACTGTTTGGTATGGGTCATAATTAATATCAAAGGTTTGTCCGACTTGGTAATTGGGAGAATGACTGATAGTGATGATATATTTATCGATACCTTTGTCTCCCATTTTGGGGTCAAACATGGCTATTGCCCCATATTGATGAGCGACTTTACTGGCAATTAAGAAACTGGCTAGTATACTAGTACGTCCATTAATTCTGAGGATTTTTCCACCTGGTAATTGTCTGGAATTGGTTAATTTTTGTAATTGGGATTCGGCATCCCGTAACATTTGGTCGCCGTCAATTTGAATACCGTTGTTAATTTTGGCGATGAGAATATCGTTTTCCCAGTAGATTAAAAAGGAGGGTTTCGTATCAGGATGGGCGGCTACTTCTGTTACCTCACCTGTCTGAAAATCAATGCGACTACCAATGGGATAATTAGGCGTAGTACTAGCGACAACAATATAAGCAGCTAAACGAGGATCGAAAACTGCGATCGCCCGATATAAGTGTCCAAGCTGATGAGAAACAGTATAACTCGCTGGGACGGAGATTCGTCCGTTAATTTTAAGTAATTCTCCCCCTGTCAATTCTCCGGTAGCTATCATTTCCTGCAACCGCATCTCCACATCCTGCACAATTTTGTCTCCATTAGCAGGAATGGGATATCCTTCAGGGGTTTTCGCGAAGTCTACTTCTAAGGTGTCTCTGTTTAAGCGCATTTGATAGGTAGTCATGAATTTTTCTCTCTGTAGCTTAATAGTCTTACTTTGCCACAGCTATGGAAAGGGGGGATTCCATAATAGGTTATGCTAGAAAAGTAACCGACAGGTAGCAACTTATGACCAATCAAATCCTTGACTATCGTCCCAGTGTAGAATTGTTACAGATACTAGCACGGGGTTCTTTAAGACAGAATTTACCGAAAGCGTTAAGATTGTGGGTGATATTGCGATCTCTATATGGAGATGAATCAGATCCAGTACGGCTGCAACTAGCAGGAAAGTTTACCTATAGTGATTGGCGTAAACTGTTTTTTACCCAAACCGACCAGCACCACAAGAATTATACCATTCCCATAGCTCACGACTCCAAATGTCCCTGTGCGAAAACTCTTGTAGATTGGTTATTCGATGCCAAGATGGGATGTAATTCAGAGGAATGGCGGGGAGATTTTTTAAAGCTTTATCCTCTATCAGAGGGAGAATTTAACAATTTGCTGTCGGAGGGGATAATTCCTGAAGGCAAAAGTAAAGGGCAGAAACGCTTACCTAATGGTCGTTTGTTTGCTATTACTAGCAAAAATATTCAGTATAATTTACAAACTTTGGCAGAATTAGGTTGGTTGGAATTATCCCAAGAGTATTATGAAATTAAGCCGAAGCGAAAAAGTAAGTCAAAGCAAAAATCTCTTAGCAATCCGATACCGAGAAACTCTAGCTATTTTTACCAGAAAGTAACAGAATTGCCGAAATTTCATTTCGGGGGGTATTTGCACGATTATGGCAAGTTCATTTCCCAGCCTGATTGTGGAGAAATAGCAAATAATTATTTAGCCCCAATCAATGGCATACCAAGATTTGTCATGCACGTTGAATACGTGGTTTCTCAGGAAGCGAAAGATAGAAGTAGTGACTTACAGGAACAATTGAAACAAATTTGGCAAGAAATTCCTGTTTGTCCGATTAGTATTCTTTACGATAGTGCCAGTTTAGCAAGACAAGGAAAACGAATTATTTATCCGGTATGTATTTATTACTTTCAGCGCGCTCCTTATCTCTGTGCCTTTGGACAAACACCCAAAAATAAAAATGATATTGGTTGGTATAATTATCGACTAGATAGAATTAAAGAGTTAGTTAAATTATCTTGGGATAATGAAGATATCCCCAGTATTTTAAAAATAAAATACCAAAATCACAAGTTACCTTTACCGAGTGACATTGAAGAATCAATGGTTAATTCTTGGGGGTTTGATTTTTATAAGCATAGTCAAACAATGTTATTGCGATTTGAGCGTGATTTTCACGATCGCTATATTATTCATAGCTTTCGCCACGAAACCTTTAAGTTAATTAAAGGGAAGGCTGAATTTAATAAATTTTGCCAAGACTATCAGCCCAATCCATCAGAAAAAGCACTCCTGGATGAGATTTATGAGAGCTTACCCTTAGCACCTGAAGATCCGGATTTTCCTTATGCCTACTATAGGGCAGATTATCGTATTGATGATAATAACGTAATTATGCGTCTGAGAGCATGGGGCCAAAAAGTGGAAGTTTTGTTACCAGGAGAATTACGCCAGCGGATGGCGAAAGATGTATGGGAAACTTATCGTTTGTATCACAATTAGATGGGGAATGGGAAACAAAAAGTTTATTAGTAATTAGCAATTAGCAATTAGTAATTACTAGTAGTTTCATCAACCACCAGAGAATAAATTTTCTGGCGGTATATCGCTCCTACAGGACAATTTTTGCCCAACAAAACTCCACAGTAAGAAAACATAATGGCATTAAACACAGAAACACCAATCCTCACCACAAGATTTGAACAAGCATTAGTTTTAGCCCATCAACTCCATCACACACAAATCAGAAAAGGTAGCGGAATTCCCTATATAAGTCACCTATTAAGTGTCGCTGCTTTAGTATTAGAAGATGGAGGAGATGAAGATGAAGCAATTGCCGCACTTTTACACGATGCTGTGGAAGATGCAGGTGGTGCGGCGACTCGCGAGATAATTTTACAGCAATTTGGAGAACGAGTTACGAGTATTATTGATGGTTGTACGGAATGCGATATACAGCCTAAACCACCTTGGCGCGATCGCAAATTGCTATATTTAGACAAAATCCGTCATGCTTCTCCCTCTGTCTTGCGGGTGTCGATGGCGGATAAACTCCATAATATTCGTTCCATTTTAGCAGATTGGGAACGAGAAGGGGATGAGGTTTGGTTGAAGTTTAAGGGTGGGAAAGAGGGGAGTTTATGGTTTTATAGCTGTTTGTTGGAGATTTATCGGGAAGGGTGTGATGGTTTCTTGGTTGGGGAATTGGCGCGGATAATTAATAAGTTGGATGACAATCTTGCTTGGGGAAGTATATCTTTTTAGAGTAAAGGGGGAATATTGGCGGTAATTTATGATTGTTGACATTAGATATAGTTTAAATTCTTAGTGGCTTACTTATGAGTTTAGAGCTTTTCGATCCCCCTAAATCCCCCTTAAAAAGGGGGACTTTGAATCCAATCCCCCCCTTAAAAAGGCAGGGCTGTTTCATTCTCCGCTC
>DOIX01000111.1 GCA_003511885.1 Cyanobacteria bacterium UBA11153 | reverse complement strand
CGATGTGGCGGTTGCTATACTTTGGGTAAGTCCTGAATGTGTTACAATATAAATCGGGTAATATACTTTATTAAAACTGAGAGTCTGGCTTATGGAATCCCTTGATGACTTATTAGCCCAGATTAAATCTGAATATCAAGAACCAAAATCAACCCAAACTCCCAAAAAGAAGTCTCTTTTTGATGAGGCAGAGTTTGCCAAGCAAAATTCTAGTACGGGGAGTTATCAACCGCCGCCTCCATCCCAAACTTGGCTATCGCCTGCTGAGGAAAATTTGTTAGCTGAATTGAAAGCTGAGTTTAAACAGCAAGAGGAAGCTGAGGAACTAAAAAAACAGGAACAAATACAGGAAGAAAAACGCCTCAAAGAGCAACAGTTACGAGAACAACAACTGAGAAATCAGCAGCGAGAGCAAAAACGGAGGGAAGCACTAACTCAACAAGCGACTGAATGGCTGAAAAAATTAAATCCCAAGTCAGAGGAAGGGCTTTGGTTTGAGGAGTTTTCTTATAGTTATCCTTCTAAACTGGAGGCTGCAATTGATTATATGCAGGCTTTACGGGAAACTTCTCTAGATAGTTAATAATCAAATCTCTTAGGCAAGAAATCGATATTACGATCCCAATTTTGGTAACTATCATGAAAAAAGTCAAGGGAAAACTCCGAACTCCTAACTCCTAACTCCTAACTCAGGTAGTAGGTACTTGAGCGCCCTAAAAGCCAATGGTGTCAGGCACTAAAGTGCTTACTATGAACAAGTTTATACAAGTGTGATGCTACAGGATATGATATTACAGATTGTTCAAGTGTTTTGCCGAGCGCATTGACTCGACACGCGGTAGTATGGCTAGTGAATGCCCTCTTAACAAAATACTCTGAATGTTCGATCTATTGTTTGAGTTTTCTCGCGCTAACTGCATGTCTATCTGTGGGTTTTTAGTCCCCGCTAATTTACTGTTGACTTCACTGACAATGGTATTGGTGGCACTGTTGCGCCCGCAAGTACAAATCCGACAAGCGGTAGTGGTTGCTTGTATCCCGGCTTTGGTGATGGTTTTTCACGTATTCACTTGGTTTGCGGTTGGGGTAGTCATGGCTCCAACGTTTATTCTATTGTTCCTGGCAGGTACTTGTCTAGCGATCAATTTCTGCGCGATCGCGTATCCTCAAAGTATGGCTCGTTTCCTTCGCAGTGGTTGGTTTTTTGTGGTTGGTAATTAGTTATTAGTTTTGGGTTATTAGTTTTTGGTTGTTGGTTTTTGGTTATTCCCTATTCTTCAATAATGGTAAAATGGTGCGTTAGCTTGGGCATAACGCACCCTACAGAATTCTCCCTATTCCCGTTTACTGCATTCTATCGATTGTGCGGTATTGAATGGCTTCAGCGACATGTTGAGGTTGGAGATGGTCGTCGCCAGACAGGTCGGCAATGGTTCGTGCTACCTTAAGAATGCGATCGCTAGCTCGTGCGGAAAGTCCTAGTTTGCGAATTGCGCCTTCGAGTAGATTGCGGGAGGTATCGTCTAACTGACACCAGGTTTGGAGGTGACGGCTTTCCATTTGGGCGTTGCAACGGAGATGAGATTCCAAGGTAAAACGATGATGGGCGCGATCGCGTGCTAATTTTACTCTATCTCGTACTACAGAAGATCCTTCTGCCATGGGTTGTCTGGTAATTTCTTCGGGTTTGAGGCGATTTACTGCTACTTGTAAGTCAATTCTATCCATTAATGGCCCGGAAAGTTTCGCCCAGTATTGTTCCCTACTTCTGGGAGAACAAGTACATGGTTGAATTGTATCGCCAAAGTAACCGCAAGGACAAGGATTGGTACTGGCAACTAGGGTAAATTGGGCGGGAAATCTGACGGATTGTTTAGTGCGAGAAATAGTAACATAACCATCTTCTAAAGGTTGGCGGAGAAATTCTAGTACATCTCGCTTAAATTCTGTTAATTCATCAAGGAATAAAACACCTCGATGTGCCAGCGAAATTTCCCCTGGGCGAGGATAACTACCACCACCTACTAAAGAAGGACCTGATGCTGAATGATGGGGACTGCGATAGGGACGTTCTGTACATAATACAGCACCAGAAGAATCGTTCATTAATAACCCTTTATTTTTTAATAATCCGGCGACGGAATGGATTTGGGTAACTTCTAATGCTTCCTCAAAACTCAAAGGTGGTAAAATTCCTGGTAATCTTCGCGCTAACATTGTTTTACCACTCCCAGGCGGGCCGACAAAAATCAAATTATGTCCGCCAGCAGCAGCAATTTCTAAGGCTCTACGGGCATGAGATTGTCCTTTAACTTCGTTTAAATCTGGCCCGGTAAACTGAGATTGAGATAAAGCTTCCCAACCATCTATTTCCACGGGTGAGTAACGTTGTTGGCAGTTCAAAAAGTCAGCTATTTCTGATAAATGCTTGAATCCATAAACATCCACATCTTTAACAACTGCGGCTTCTCTTACATTATCGGCTGGGAGAATTAAACCAATAATCCCTAATCTTTTAGCAGCAGCGGCAATGGGTAATACTCCGGCAACTGGGCGCAAATTACCATCCAGAGAGACTTCGCCTAAAAATAGATAGTCTCCCAATAAATCGGGATCGACTTGTTCGGAAGCTGCCATAATTCCCACACTAATAGGCAAGTCAAAAATTGGGCCTTCTTTCCGCAAGTCAGCGGGGGTAAGATTAATCGTAATTCTCTTAAGTGGGAAGGTAAATCCAGAATTTTTTAAAGCTGCCCTGACTCTTTCTCGAGATTCTTGAATTGCGGTATCAGGTAATCCCACAATGGTTACTCCGGGTAATCCGGTAGAAACATCTACTTCTACGCCTACTTTTACGGCATCAATACCGACTATTGAAGCGCTCCAAACTCTGGCAAGCATGTTGATATATAGGAGTTGACAGTTGACAGTTGACAGTTATAGCAATGGAAATTAAACCGTTTACTCAGCAAGGCTTCTCGGATATATTGATGACGTTATTGATGTCAATACCGATGTAGCGGTTGCTATAGTATAAAATTTATTGGTAATTATAATCTTTTTTGTCTGGATCGTCTAACCGGGAAATTACTGAAATTGGGGAATGGCTAATTGCTCATCTAGCCCCTATTGTCTATTCCCTATTGCCTATTCTCTATTTTCCAATAGATTTAATTTGTTTCTTCATGTCATCGCTGATGATTTCTGTCCCAATGCTGGGGCTGTCAAGGTTAACTTTTATGTAGGTTGTTTCGTCTATTTCTGTGAATTTTTGATCCCGATTGGAGTCTTTGATAATTTTCACAAACATCGACTTAATACTTTGGACAATTACCCAATTTAACATTTGGGCATTATTGGGGGTAATTTGCTGGAGATTTTTGCCTGATAAATCCGATAGATAGCCGATAGTGGCATCTTCGTAGCCTATTTTCTTGTCGGCGTTTGTATCTGCTTCGATGATTTTATAGAGGAAGAAATAGGTAGATGGTTTTCCGGCTTCTTTTTTTTCTAGAGTCTCAAAGCTGGTGATTTTGGCGGGTTTATTGAGGAGAAGATGAGATGTGCCATCTTGTTTGCGATAGAAGATAAGATTGTCAAAAAATTCTTTCCTGTCATATTCATAGGAAGAGGGATTGCGGAAGAGACTATCTTTATTATCGCTATTTTCAGATAAAGTTACTGGAATCATTATATAGTCAGATTTCTCTTCGATTTTAAGTTCTCCATAAATAATAGTTTTGTTAGAAGTCTCCTCAGTGGCTTGGGCTAATGATGTTTGGGTTGAGTTTGGCTCCTTTGTGCCCTGATGGGTGCGAGTCTGACAAGCGACAAGGAGGGTGAAGAGGAGAATGGCTGTAATCATAGCTTTGACAATGGGATGGCTTGCCATAGAAGTCTCCAGGGATGAGGAAGAATTTTCCATTATATCGTTATACCTCCCTAATACCAATTTGATCTTTTCAACGACACATTTGTCATCCTCCCCAACCACCCTTATTAAGGGGGGAGCAAGAGAGAATATGTGTCAAACATAAACCAACCCAATTGGTATAACCCCTCAAACAACTGTCAATTGTCAACTGTCAACTGCTATACTTGGTAATTCATAGATGGCGAGAAAAGATTTGCTTGCATATCATAATGATATTCTATGGATGCTCTAAATGTATTTACGATCGTAAAAACCATGATAAAGTTATGATATAATCGACTTCATCTTCTCTACAAAAGTAGAATTTATAAGATTAAAATTACCTTTCACATGATTAAACTTCCTGCTTAAAGTTCGAGCGGGGGTGGTCATTTATTCAGATCGATGTCATAATGAATTCATGACTATTCTTCGTCTGTTAGATTGCTCAGAGTGAATTACCTCATCTCAACATGACTAATTAACCGATCCTTAGTAAGAAGTCGATCGAAGGTATATTGCGACAAGCTCAAACTAATTTTTTGGTCAAATCATAGTATGGATCAGTCTGGTATTATCAATCCTCCCATCCATTCTCTGGATATTCCTCTAGAAAGAGATCTATTTCTCCGCGATTTAATTCGCGAACTTTCTGGAACATTGCAAGATGTAGTCGGTCTAGAAGAAGCATCAGGGTTTATTAGCGTCGTAGGTCAAGCGATGGGAAAAAAAATTGACCAGACTTACAAATCAGCCTTGCAAGTTTCTCATCTTTCTCGCACCCAAGTAGCAGAAGTTATACTAGATCTCAAACAACGGATTCAGGGTGACTTTTATATCATTGAAGAAAGCGAAGAAAAAATTGTCCTTGGCAATCGAGTTTGCCCATTTGTCGATAAAGTGATTGGTCGTCCTTCCATGTGTATGATGACCTCAAATGTTTTGGGATCGATTGCTGCCGAGAATCTCGGCTATGCCAAAGTGGAATTGCAAGAAACAATTGCCAATGGTGCTTCTGAATGCAAAGTTGTACTTTACCTCAAACTTACTGAAGAAGCAGAAGATGCAGAAGGAAGAGAATATTTTAGAGCATAAATTAAGATGAGTCCAGATCAGTTTCTTGAGTTTGCTCGTGTTTTACCAGAACCATTTTTGCTCATAACTGGTTTGGGAGAAATTCTAGCAAGTAACCGTCCGACGGCTAGCTTAATCGGCTGTAAAAGTAAGGAAATCCAGGGAAAAAACTTATGTAATTTAGTCACAGAAACATCTGAAAAAGTCATCAGCTATTTGCAAGCTTGTTCCAGAAGTAGGCAAATGGTGCTTGGGTGTTTAAATTTTATCTTACCAGATGGAGAAACCCTTATTTGCCGAGTTGAAGGTGCAGTAGTCCAACCTTCATCTCCAACTTCTCCAGCAGTCAATATTTTGCGCTTAGAAAGCCGTGCGGCTGCGACTACTGAATTTTTGTTACTCAATCAGAAAATCAATGAATTGACGAAAGAAATTCACCAACGCCAGGAAGTACAAGCAGAAATTGTCCGTAAGAATCAGGAATTACAATCAGCAATTCAACAACTGAAAGCAACTCAAATTCAGCTTATTCAAAGTGAAAAAATGTCCAGTTTAGGGCAATTAGTTGCGGGTATTGCTCATGAAATTAATAACCCAGTTAATTTTATTCATGGCAATCTAGTTTATACTGAAGAATACATCCAAACTATATTAGAATTGCTCCAACTTTATCAAGAGGAATATCCAGATACTAGTGACAAAATCAAAAGTAAAATTGAAAAGCTAGATCTTAACTTTATTTTAGAAGATGTAAGTAATATCCTCCAATCGATGCGAGTAGGAACCCATCGCATCCGTGAAATTGTCCTATCTTTACGCAATTTCTCTCGCCTGGATGAAGCAGAATTAAAAAAAGTTGATATTCATGAAGGAATTGAAAGTACCTTGGTAATTTTGCAGCATCGTTTAAACGCACAACGCAACCGTCCGGCTATTCAGGTAATTAAAGATTATAGTAATTTACCATCGATTCAGTGTTATCCTTCTCAGCTTAATCAGGTATTTATGAATATATTAGTTAATGCGATTGATGCGTTAGAAAAATCATTTACTCTTAGTCATTCGTCATTGAAAAATAATCATAAAGATCGAGAAAAAATAACCAAAGAAAATCCGACTATTTGGATTAGTACTAAACAGGCTAATCCTAATTATGCTATTAAAGATAATTTCAATTCACATATTACCATCTCGATTAAAGATAATGGCTCTGGGATACCTCAGCAGATTCGCCAAAATGTTTTCGATCCATTTTTTACAACTAAACCTGTCGGTGAAGGGACTGGATTAGGATTATCTATTAGCTATCAGATTATCAAGAAAACCCATGGAGGTCAATTACATTGTATCTCAGCAGAAGGACAGGGAACTGAATTTATCATTGAGTTACCAATTCATGAAAAATTTGGAGGACATTTGGGAAAGTTTAATTGGGAGAATATGCTTGTAAGCCGATCTAGGTTTTATAGTACTTGACAGTTGTATCTTCGGAAATCAAACCCTTTACCCAGCAAGGGAAAAAGTCTCTATTCATGATGTTATTTTGCCTTTACCCAACCTCTTTTTCTATCTAATTTCCACAACAAGTTTCTTTCCTAAAGCCTTAACATATCTTTCCAAGGTAAACATACTAACATTTTCTCCATGGTTTTCTATTCTGACAATTGTAGACTTATGACAATTTAACCGATGTGCTAATTCTGCCTGTGTCATTCCCGCTGCAATTCTTGCTTGTGCTAGTATTACTCCCATCTTGAAGCTGGCATATCCTGACTCAAAATCTTCAGCGAATTCAGGGTCAATCTGTTTACGTTTTTCAATATATGCCTCCAGATCATTCATTATTTTTCCTCCTACTTAAATAATCTCGTTTTCGCTCCTGTGCCAACTCAATCTCCTGAGATGGTGTTTTTTGGGTCTTTTTAGCAAATCCATTAGTTAATATAACTAAATTATCGCGCTCAAAAAAGCCAAGCAGACGAAATATATTATTGCCCACTTGCACTCTCACTTCCCAAATATCATCTGTATTTACCAATTTCTTGAGATATTGGCTGGGCACAGAATCAAGTTCCTCAATCAGGCGCAACACCCAAAGAACTTTTTGTGCTTGTTTCCCAGATAAAGAATTAATAAACTCTTCAACAGGACACCGATCCAACTCTGTACGGTAAAAAATAATGATTCTCATGCTTCCAGGATAGTTGATGTTACGCCTAACTTCCTACCTCCCTTTCATATCCGCGATCGCATTTCTCGTCATGGCGGCTATTGCTCTGTCTGTCGCCTTGGGTAAATGGTAGTATTTCCCACCTGATTGCTTGGCTAATTCTTTGGCAAATCCAGTGGAAATAAACTTATTCTCGGTATCAATTACCAATAATTGAATACCTAAAGCTCGAATTCGTGCGGCAATCTCTAATAATTCTCCTTTAATATCTGGCTTTTCTCCTTCTTCTATGGCTTCGCCCAAAGATTTTGCTAAAGGTATATTTCCTCGTCCATCAGTAATCGCAACTATGACTACTTGACCGATATCTCCTGACATTTTAGCATTCATTCCTACGCGGACAGCTTGAGTCAAACCATGGGCTAAAGGTGAACCTCCACCGCAGGGTAATTTTTCTAATCTTCCTCTGGCTAAAGCAATGGAGCGAGTGGGGGGTAATAATACTTCGGCTTGTTCGCCTCGGAAGGGAATTAAAGCTACTTGGTCGCGATTTTGATAGGCTTCTGTTAGTAATTGCATGACTGCACCTTTGGCAGATTGCATTCGATTTAATGCCATGGATCCAGAAGCATCTACCACAAATACTACCAATGCGCCTGCTTTTCTGGCTAATCGTTTGGAACGAATATCGCTTTGTTCGATAATTACCCGCCGATTTGGTTGTCTTTCTCGTCTGGCTTTCTGATAAGGTGCGGCTGCTCTTAAGGTAGCGTCAACGGCAATTCGGCGGACTTTACCTTTGGGTAACATTGGTTTGACATAACGCCCTCTGTCTTCTGAAAAAATTAAACTGCGACTGCCAGATTTACCCTGACGCTGTGCCATTTGGGTAAAATAAAGTACGCTAGGATCTAATATTACTCCTTCTGGATCGAAGACGAATTCTTCTGGTAATGTGGGTGGTTCTTGGTCTTTTTCTTCTTCGTCGTCTTCTTCTTTTTCTTCTTCGTTTTCTTGATCTTGTTGGGATTCGTCTTGAGGAGGTGGAGGTGGTGGCGGTGGTTGTTGTTGTTCGTCTGGTGGTGGTTGGTTAATAGTAGAACGAGGAACAATTACTAATTCTACTGCGCGACGTAAATCGTCGGCGCTAACAGTTTGTCGTCCATCTAATGCGGCGGAAGCTTTAGCAACTCGGACGGCAAATAGTTCGGCGCGATGTCCTTGAACTCCACCGCGAATGGCTTCTTCTACTAAATAGGCTATTTGATCGTGAGTTATTTGGACTTCTTTAAGCCATTCCCGTGCTAAGATGATTTCGGTTTTCAGGTTATCAATATCTTCTGTATATTGCTGCAGAAAAGTTTGAGGAGATTCGGCATAAGATATGGCTTGGTCTACGGCTTGGACGCGCTGATCTAAGGCTAATACGCCATCAGCGGAAAGGGCGATCGCAATTCTGTCCAATAAGTGAGTCCGCAGCGGGCCTTCTTCTGGATTATAGGTGGCAATTAATAACGGTTTGCAAGGATGTTGAAAGCTAATCCCTTCCCGTTCAATTTGGTTTCTTCCTTCCGTAAGAACTGTGAGAAGTTGATTAGCGATTTGTTCGTCGAGGAGATTAATTTCATCCACATACAAAACGCCCCGATGTGCTTGGGCTAAAAGTCCTGGTTGAAAGACAGATTCTCCCTTTTTTACCGATTGTTCCACATCCACCGAACCTAATAATCTATCTTCTGTCGTACCGAGAGGAATTTGAATAAAAGGGGCGGGGATAATTTCGGTAGGAATATGACTAGGATCTAATCCTTTTGCTAATAAATCATCATCCCACTCTTGAGGATAGCGAGGATGACAGTTACACATCGAATCCTTAACTACTTCAATGGGGGGGAGCAGAGTATGGATAGCCCGTGCCATAACTGATTTTGCCGTACCGCGACGACCTGCGATCGCAATTCCGCCCAATCCGGGGTCAACTGCCGCGAGGAGTAAGGCTAATTTAATCGCGTCTTGTCCAACTACAGCGGTAAGGGGAAAGGAGGAGATAGGGATAGTGAGGGTGGGTGCGGGCATGGTTTTGGGGACTGGCAGATCTATGATGAATTCTCAGGGAAAAGAGTAATGGTTACTCGCCGTTGTATTGTCAATCTATCATAAATTGTCGCCATGGAGGAGAAAGGGCGAAGCATTCGGATCTGAATATTTTTGGTTTTCCTACATATCTTGTCGCCCGAATGCTTCTCCCCTACCGTGAAATCTGGCAATTGGTAGAAGAAGGATGAACATTTCACAAACTGGAGTTGAAAGTTTCTAAAGGTGCTTCTGGGCAAATAAGATTGATGTATCTAGTGAATCAAAATGCCTGTACAATTATCCCAATATGGATTTATAGTCACGAACAGTTTACCAAACGCCCTGGGGATAAAGATTTGAAGAGTGTTATTAAGGAAATACTTGGCAAATACACTAGATAAACTGGGATATTTTAATCTTTACTCTCTCCCTAACCGGAAGTTACCCCCACAGGGGGTAACTTCCGTTTAAGAAGGCTTTCCTTCCTTCATTTCAGCGGGACTGACAGTTAATAATTGAGTCTGTCCACCCCGCCGTACTTTCACAGTCAATGGCTGACCAATCTTGCTATTTTCCACGAAATTCTGTAACTCTTCAGGACTAGTTATAGTTTGTCCATCAATTTCAGTGACGACATCACCCCGACGGAAACCAGCCGCAGCCGCTGGACTTTTTGCCATGACTTTTACTACTAACACGCCCTTAATTTCTGGAAGAAAAAATGCTGTATTGGGGTCTTTATTATACTCCTTGGCAATTGTGGGAGTGAGGGGTATCATCGAAATACCGATATAGGGATGGGAAACTTTTTCGCCCCGTGCTAATTGATCTTTAATCGATTTAGCTTTATCGATAGGAATAGCAAATCCAATCCCTTGAGCATCGGCACGAATGGCGGTATTAATTCCAATTACTTCGCCTTGGGCATTCACTAAAGGACCGCCAGAATTACCGGGATTAATAGCAGCATCAGTTTGAATGAAGTCGAGGCGTTTGTCAGGGATACCTACTTGGGCACTAGAGCGATTTATAGTGCTGATAATCCCCAGAGTGACGGTATTTTCTAATCCCAGAGGATTGCCAACTGCGATCGCCCAATCTCCTACTTGAATTTGGCTAGAGTCTCCTAATGGCGCTACAGGTAGGTTTTCGCCGTTAATTTTTACTACTGCTAAGTCTGATAATTCATCAATTCCTCTAACTTCTCCTTTAAAAGTCCGTCCATCTTTGAGGGTAACTGTGACTTTATCTGCACCGCTGACAACATGAGCATTTGTAATAATGATGCCATTGGATTCAATAATAAAACCAGAACCTTGGCCTTGTTGATGATATTCTTGGGGAATTTTCGGCAAGACATCTTCACCAAAGAAACCACGGAAAAAAGGATCGTCAAAGAAGGGATCCTGGACTCTTTTTGTAATCGTTTTTTCTGTTTCAATCCGGACTACTGCTGGACCAACTCGCTGTACGGCAGCGGCGATAAAGCTGTGGGTATTTCCTGGGGAAATTGGAAGGGTATTCAATTCATCCGCCAGGGCTACAGACTGATGAGATGAGAAGGAAAAATTAGAAATTAATCCCTTGGGCAATACCTGAAAGGAAGTCAAAGTTAAGGCAACACTCAAAATAACGGTTAAAACATGAGTCGCGATTTTACGCCAAGGGATGATGGGCTTTTCAGAGGATGACATTGGGTTAATTCTCACGAGTTAATTTTTAGTTATTAGTCGATTGATTCTGACAATATTTAGGCATTTTCTGAGCATAAGGGAGAAGCTCGCACTAACAATAGCACCATAACATCTATCTCTTGTATATAACGTAAGTTGCTAGTTACAAATATTATCCGTTAGTACCCCCCTAACCCTGCTTAGTAAGGGGGGAACCTTTGTGGAAACTCCCCCCTTACTAATACCAATCTCATTAAGTTGTGCTACAGATGCGGTTTTTGCTCCCCCCTTAATAAGGGGAGTTGGGGGGGTCGATGTGTAGCACTATTTTAGTAAATTGGTATAAGGGGGATGCGAGGCGGTGAGAAAGTACTAATCGCTTATAACTAGCAACTTGAGTTATATATGTAGTGCGAGTATCTTTCGCCGGAGGTTTTGTGCAAGTCATGTCTTAGTTAAACACCCTCCACAGGGAGGGTGGCAATCAATAATCCTTCTCTATTTTAAACTAACGAGCCTCAAGTAATGGCTGATGACGACTGCCTCAAGCCAGTCAAGAGGATTAACGGATGTTAACTTTAACGACTTTCGCTTTTTCGGCTTCAGCTTTCGGCAAAGTCAAAGTCAGGATCCCATTTTTATATTCAGCTTCCACTTTTTCATTTTGAATTCGAGTGGATAGGGGAATGACTCGACGGAATTTACCGTAGCGAAATTCGGTGCGATTCATGCCTTTTTCTTCTGTCTTGGTTTCTTCTTTCCTTTCCCCACTAATTGTGACAGAATCAGCAGTCACTTGCACGTCTAAATCCTCTGTTTCCATGCCAGGAATTTCCAGTTTGAGGTGAATCGCTTCAGTGGTTTCCTCCATTTCCACTGGGGGAATAAAGCTAACTCCTAATTCACCATCGATTGCTGTAGAGGTGAGGCTATCAAACAGACGATTCATTTGCTGTTGTAGCATGTCAACTTCCCGGAAAGGTTGCCAACGAATTAATGTCATAGATATTACCTCCTTAGATTTGACACTTCAGTGTAAAGATCTGAATTGCTCATCTCTCTCGATAATACTTATATTAACGATCGCACAAAAGGAGTAAGTTCGGTTCCGCGATCGCAATTTGTCGCAATTACCGTACTTTGGGCAATGGGGAGTAGGAGATGGACACAATAATTAACAACTAAAGTCAAAATTCAAACGTCAAAATATGACTAATTCCCTCTTCTCTCAATAAAAAAACAACTAACAACCAATAACCAACCACAAATAAATCAAACACCATGACTTTTACCAATTACCCAATGGCGGCGGAAAAAACGAGCCAAAGCCGACTCTTCTAAAGATAAATAAATTGGCCTTCCGTGGGGGCAAGTGCGAGGATTGCGGGTAACTTTCCATTGCTCTAATAAAGACTGCATTTCTGCTAAACTCAAGGCTGTACCATTGCGAATTGCACTGCGACAAGCCGTGGCTACCTGAGCTGTTTGTAAATCTCCACCTAAACTTAATTCTAATAAAGCATCAGCACAATCTGCTCTCTCTTTCAGGAGGGCAGGGGCATTGCGAATCGCCCAAAGTTGTTCGCCAAAAGGTTCAACTTCTATGCCAATCCGCTCGAGTTGTTCGATTTGATTTAATGTCAAATAGTTGAGAATAATCGGTGGCTCTAAGGGGACGAGTTGCCAGCGATCGCAAATTTGTTCGTATAGTACTCTTTCGTGGGCAATATGCTGCTCAATTAACCACATTCCGGTAGGATGTTGTGCCAAAATATATCTATTGTGAACTTGGGCAATTGCTTGGAGTTCAATTAGTCCCATATCGGCGGTTTTTTGACTTTGTTTATCTGATTGATTTTCTGTTAGGGAACGCTCTAGATTGTAACCGCTTTTAGCTTCCGATGCTTTGAGTAATTTACCCACTCGCTGAGACTGGAGTGATTCTGGTAAATTAGTTGGACTAATCCTCAGTGCTTGTTCAATGGTTTGGGTAATTTTTTCTTGCCAATAAGAGAGGGAATGTAAGTAAATTTCCGCTTTAGCTGGATGGCGATTCCAGTCAATTTGGTTGGGAGAAATTTGGAGATGAATAAAACAAATAGGATAGCGATCGCGCGGTAAGGTTCGCGCCATTGCTGATAGAATTGTTTGCTCTATTTCTGGTGCTTTGACGAATCTGCCGTTAGTGGCTACTCGCACCCAATCTGGGCGATGTCGGTGGCAACGATCCGGCAGTCCTAATAATACTTGAATTATTGAGGTTTTATTTTCTGGATTAGATACTTTTTCTTTTATTTCTGAATAAAAGCTGTTTTTTTTATGGCCTGAATATGATACTTTGTCTGGAGAGGTTATCGGATTTTTGGTTGGAGATAGGGACGAATTTTCTTGAGCTAAGATCGATTTTTCTAACATGTTATCGTCCAAATCTACCCCGACAATTGGAGTAGGAACTTTGACTGTTAATTCTTGTAAATCGCTTACCCGCACCTGTTTGATAATTTGAGGTAAAATTTGTTTAGCGCTAGTACTCGGACTTATCGTAAACCAGGGACGATTATTTTGCTCAACTTGCCAGGTGACGTGAGGATGACAGAGGGCAATCTGTTGAATTGTAGTTTGTATCGCCCGTAATTGTTGGGGCATTGAGGGTAATCCCTGACGACGAAGCTGCCAATTACCGAATAAATTAGAAACAGTGACAATTGTACCAGTTGCGATCGCAACAGCTTCAATATCGCAGGCTTCTCCTTGGGAATTATAAGCCGAGCGCCACCCTTCAAATGTACCTGTCAGGCGACTGCAAATCTCTAACTCTGCCAGTGCCGAGATACTATGCAAAGCTTCACCACGAAATCCCAAACTAGTAATGTTCCACAAATCATCACTACTGTGAATTTTACTGGTAGTGTGTGGGGATGCAGCTTGTTGCAAATCTGTCAAATTCATCCCGCTACCATTATCAGCAACTCTGACTCGCCACAATTCAGGGCAAATCCCTACAGATATCCGGTTAGCACCTGCATCAAGGGCATTTTCTACCACTTCTCGTACCACTGCGGCTAAGGAATCAATCACCTCACCAGCAGCGATGAGATTGACTACCTCGGCAGACAGAGTTTTAATTTTTCCTGGCAGCATTTATCTCCAGTTTTTATTTACAGTTATTTAAAAATACCATAACCCAAGTTACTATTTAGGGCTTGCTGTATAAG
>DOIX01000110.1 GCA_003511885.1 Cyanobacteria bacterium UBA11153 | reverse complement strand
CGCTTCGCGATCGCCAACGGAGTTCAGTTTTTTCCCTTGACTTTTTTCATGATAGTTACCACGTATTCCGCTCGTAATATCGATTTCTTACCTAAGAGATTTGATTTAAAAATGCTGAAAAGCTCTTGTTTAGTGGCTTTCAGCTTCTGCTCTTTCGTCAAACTCAGGTAGGCTAACGCCACGCTAGGCTTCGCCACGCTGACGCTCCTACAAAGTACTACAAATTAATCCAATGTTTTTTGGAGATGTCTAATAGTTATTTGCGATCGCATTCTCCACCTCTGCTTTGGACAACCCAGTTATTTTTACCACCTCTTCCACAGTCATTCCCTGTTGCCACAGATTCAAGACTACCTGAGATAATTGAGCTTGAACTCGCTCTACTTGCAAAAGAGCCTCTTCCTTTTCTTGACGTTCCCTCTCCTTTTCTTGACGTTCTAAATCTGTATCTGTGGGAATCCAATTTCCTGCCCCATCATACCAGCGCAACCACAGACGAGTAACCCCTTCATATTCCCCCAACCATAAACCCAATCCTACCTCTAATTCCGGCATCCAAACACGAGGATTATTTGCGTCTAATTCTTGTTCTTGATAACGTCCCCCTACTAATTTAAAGAAACGTATAACGTTGGTATAGCGACTGAAGACAATATAATAGGGTACTTGCAAAATTTTCTCGTAGACTTCCCATTTAACAGGTGGTGTTTCTGAAGAAGATTGCTGTTTTCCATTATCCTGAGTTGGAATTGAACTAGATTCTTTGGTACTTAAGGAGATATTTTGTCCCAAATCTTCTTTTTCTGTAGCCGGAGATAAGAATTCAACTACGACGAATGGATTAACACCTTCTTGCCAAACTACATAACTCGATCTTAATTCACTTTCCTCATAGAGACGAGAAACACCAACCACGAGAAACCAATCGGGACGTTTATACCATTGGGTATGATTTAGATCGTAATAGAGATTAAGGTCACCGCTGCTAAAGACTCGATGGGGAGGATATAAAGGAGAACGAAAGACACGGCTCAAGAATTGTGATTGTAGATTATGATATTCGTCAGGCACTCCTGGTTCCTCTGGATCTTCACTCTTGAGATCGTACATCGTTGGGAGCGTTTTTTGGGGAGGGGAAATCGGATGTAACATGGGATTTGGGGATAAGGCTATGAGGCTATTCTATCAAGACATCATAGAGCTAACATCCACCGTCTTTTAAGCAGTGGATGTTAGCGAGAGCTATGCGTTAGCCCAAGAGGACTAGTCACAGAAGCCTAAAATTCGTATCCTGGTTATTCTGGATGAGTAACAGCGAGTATCGATCGCAACGCCAAGGAAAATAGAACCGAAGATGGGACGAATCTTTATTTCAGCCGGACATGGTGGTATAGAACAAGGAGGTCGCGATTTAGGCGCGATCGCAGGTGGCACAACTGAAGCCCAAGAAATGATCTTATTGCGCGACCAAATCGTGCCAGAATTGCGATCGCGCGGGTTTGAGGTACTGTCTGTCCCTGATGACTTAAGCGGGGCCCAAACGATTCAATGGATTAATACTCGTGCCAAGCCTGGTGATATTGCCCTGGAAATCCAAACAGGTGCTTTCTCGAATCCCGATGCTAGGGGGGCTACCGTTTACTATATTACCAACAATAGCGATCGCAAAAATCAGGCTGATTTAATGTTATTGGCTCTAGTGCGACGCTTGCCTCAACTTACCAACCGAGGTTCAAAACCAGATACTACCACAGGTGTCGGTAGTCTGGCTTTTTGCCGCATCACTAACCTCCCCTCCTTACTCATGGAAGTTGGCTATATCACCAACCCAGACGATCGCAGTTTAATCCAAAATCGACGGCGCGATATTGCTTTGGGTGTTGCTGATGGATTAGCTGCTTGGAGTCGCGCTGTATCTGGTACTGCACCGACTAATGGTTCCAGTACAACTTATTCTGCCATTAATATCAATATCAATAATCAAACTTATGGAGAAAAAGGCGTTATTATTAACGGTAACGCTTACATTCCTATTGACTTAGCCGACCGATTGGGAGTTGATTTAACAACAGTTCCCACTGTCCGTCGCGTCCAATATCAGGGTGTAGTTTATGTTAAAGCAATTGAACTGCGAGACTATAACATTTCTGTAAGCTGGGATAGTAACAGCCGCACCGTAATTTTACGATCTATTGTCCAAATCTGTCCCGGTCAATTTGACCGAATTATGGGAAACGGGCACACCTCAGAAGTGCAACTGATGATGTTTCTTAAAGCCAATAACGAAAATGCCTTAAGCCAATTTCCCGACTTACCCAAAATTTACCGAGAAGAGGCATCAATTGAAGGGGTTAATTATGACATTGCCTTTGCTCAAATGTGTGTCGAAACCAACTTTCTCAACTTTGGCGGAGACTTAAAATCCAGTCAAAATAACTTTGGCGGATTGGGTTCCGTAAGTGGGGAAGCAGAAGGAGCAACATTTCCTAGTTCCAGAATTGGTGTCCGCGCCCATATCCAACAATTGAAAGCTTACGCTAGTTTGGAGCCATTAGTTCAAGAACAAGTCAGTCCTCGATTTCGTTTTGTCACTCGCGGAATTGCACCTTTAGTAGATCAGCTTACCGGAAGGTGGTCAGTAGATACCAATTATAGCGCGAAGATTCTCGCCATTCTCAGGCGTTTATATGAGTCAGCGGGATTGCTTTAACTGCCAATAGCAAAAAAGCCCCTAGCCTCTAGTCCCTCGCTATAACTCCAAATTAAAGCATAAGGTGCGTTAGCTTTCGCATAACGCACCCTACAATTAAAGCTAATCAATTCTTAGCGCCGACTTTGTATGATGGGATTTTCCACAGCGAGTCTATACTCTTCAACCTCTTCACTATAAGCGATCGGGAGAACGCACTCTACGTTTTCATGGGGACGGGGAATAATCACCCAAGATTCCAGAGTAGCTCCATAAGTCTTTTCGACTGCAGCAATTCCCGCATCCATCGCTGTTTTCACTTCAGATACATCTCCCCGGATATTGACAGTAAAGCGGGCACTACCGACTCTAATATAGCCGACTAGAGTTACTCTACCTGCTTTAACCATCGCATCTGCTGCTGCTAGTACACCGGGGAATCCCTTCGTTTCCAGAGCGCCAACCGCTACTGTTGACATTACCAATCTCCTTAATAATACAGACCTATCAAAGACAAACACTTGCCAGACTTACCCATGATGAGGCTAGAAACCCGGTTTCTGCGTCGATTTCTAGTTCCCAAACCAACGATTTTGCCAAGAAACCGGGTTTATGAGCGCAAGTCCTAACTCATTCTAAGGACTTTTACTGCATTTTTTGACAGAAAAGCCTATTATTTTTAGCTTTTTCTGGGTGGAGAGGAAAGGAGGAAGGGTGAAGGGGCAAGATGAAAAAAAAGCCCCATTCTCACAGGGAGAGGATTGAATATGGCATTTTTGTCTATCAACGCGATTCTCAATCGCGGTTTCCCCGTCGCATCACACCCTCAGAAGATGCGGAATCTTTCCACTTTACTGCTGTAATCGATAGGTAGAACCTTGACCACATTTTCATTAGGATTGGGAATGATATAGTAGTCTGTCAACTCAGCGCCGTAAGTTTTGCCCACTGCTTCAACTCCGGCATCTACAGCCACTTTCACCTCAGATATCGGTCCCCTGACGCTCACCATAAAGCGACCGCTTTCATTGACATTGTACTTCACTAGGGTGACAGCGGCAGCTTTGACCATCGCGTCTGCTGCCGCTAATACCCCTGGAAAACCCAAGGTTTCAATCGTTCCCACTGCTGCTGGCATTGCCGATCTCCAAAAGCCAAATGCTTGACATTATAACTGACAATCATCGTCCTAAACCGGATTTAACTAGCGGTGGAGGTTTGAGGGAGGCGATAATTCCCACGTCATAACTGAGGCAATCCCTTGTGAAGTCGGAAGCCTAGTGCTATACTCGGAGAGTCAGTGTAGGTAGTTCACGAAATTTGGATCATATTGGTATACTCAGTCAATAACTCATCATAACTTAGACTATTTCCCTCTTCTTGGGGACTCCAAAGTAATTCAACTTTCATCAAATAATCCGATCGCACTGAGGCTACTTTTTCTAAAGCGTCTTTGAGGGATTCTACGGAGCGCACTTCTTTAAATAAGGGATTATCGTCGGCAGTACCTACGAGTAGAGTTACCACAATATAGGAGCAAAGTTCTTGTTTTACATAAGAAATATCTGGCTGTTTTTCCTTAACTTTACCCTTGATATTTGTTAGGGTTTCTCTGGTAAATTTGCTTCGTTCTTGAATGGATATTTGATTAAATAGTGTTTCAGCTCGATCGATTTTCAGGCTTTGGGAGCTGGCTAAGACATGACTCCAGTTATCAGCGTTTTTCAAGAGAATTAGGGCTGATTCTTGGAGAAGTTCTAATAAACCGTCAGATGTTTCAGGATCGATATTGCGCGTTAATTCTGATAAGGTAGATTGCAATCCTTGGGTATAAGCTAAGAGTGCAACTTGTAATTTACTGACGGTGACAATATCGTTATCCCTTTCTTTGTTAGCTACACTTTTTTCTCGTTTATGGATGTTAGAAAATACGAAAATGACTATGCTGCCACAGATCAATAATAAGACAATTCCTCCCAAGACGAATATTAACCAAAAAGTACCGGGCGAGCTAGCCGAAGCCGTCGAAACACCAGAATTAGGATTATTTACGCCGTTGGTGAGAGTTTGATTCCGGTTAAAGTCATCATCATCATCATTTTCAATGTCGATATCAAAGAACAGGATTCTTCTCTTAGAATGAGAACCGGAGTGGCGATTGACAGTACTATGGGGTACAACTTGTACGGGTTTGGGTTGTGTGGTTGAGGGTGCTGAATGAGAAGGTGTTGAAGGGGAAGGTGCTGAATTAGGAGAGGAAGGGGGTTTCTCTAAAGTACCGCCCACAGCACGTCCTCCTGTTGCTCCAGTGGTGGTATTACTGGAATTAGCTGGAGCAGATTTTTGAGTTGAGGAGCTACTGCCGCTAGAATTGGAATGAGAAGGAGAGGAAGATCGAGTTGATGAACTACTACCATTACTGGATCGACTCGAACCACTCGAACGTGAAGGTGAACTTCTAAAAGAGCCACCGCTACTACGCCCACCACTACTCCTGGCGAAGGCTTCGTTGTTAGTGTTGCTCCATTTTGCCAAATTGGGGTTTGGTTGGGGAATATTAACGCTGTTGATTAAGGCAAAAGATAGAGCTGTGGCACAGATAAGCTTAAAGTTTATTCTAGGAGGCATGGTTAGTAAAGTTTGTTTTGAGTTGTGAGTTTTTGTGAGCGAGATAGCCAAAAATCTGCTTAACTCGCTGCGTCAAGAAGTGAATTTTAGCGGGGGGAATCGCTTTAACAATCGATGGAGATAACCAACCAACCTTTTTGACTCGCCCTCTTCAACAAGTTATGGTTTTTCTTGGCTTTGTTTTCTATTTTATCTAATCCGCCGGGAAGACCCCCGTTATGACTGTCGGGTTACATCGATCCTAGCGAGTACCCCCGACAGTTTAACGATGGGATGAAAGGAGGTTAAAAGAGTATGTCACTCAATTGCCCTCTCGGATTGTGCGAGCCAATTGGCGTATAAATCGGGACGGCGCGATCGCGTTTTCTCGATTTGCTGTTGGGAGCGCCACCGTTCAATTTCTCTGTGATTCCCTGACAGTAAGACTTCTGGCACTTGCCAGCCGCGAAATTGGGCAGGTCGGGTATATTGGGGATAATCAAGCAATCCTGCTTCAAAACTTTCTAATTTGAGGGATTCCTCTTTGGCTACTGTCCCTGGTAGCAATCGCATCACCCCATTAATCAGCGCGAGTGCGGGAATTTCTCCTGCGGTTAAGACAAAATCTCCTAAAGACACTTCCCGCGTGACCAAATTTAAGACTCGTTCATCGACTCCTTCATAATGTCCACAAATTAATACAAGTTGATCGTAACCTTTTGCCAATTCCACCAATAATTCCTGATGGAGGGGTTGTCCCTGGGGTGTCATTAAAATTACATCCCGCCGCCCCAATACTGGTAGCGACTCCACCGCCGCAAAAATTGGTTCCGGTTTCATCAACATTCCCACCCCACCGCCGTAGGGTTCATCATCCACCCTGCGGTGTTTGTCTGTAGTAAAGTCGCGGGGGTTGACAAAATGTACCTCAGCGATTAATTTAGCGAGTGCTTTACCAATCAGCCCCGAACTTAGGGGAGAGGTAAAGAAGTCTGGAAAGAGGGTGACAATATCAAATCGCACGGGGGATTAGTCTGATGTTTGGATAAAAAGATGACAGTTTAAGGATATGATAAGAAAGTATTGTCAAAATCAGCAATGGAAGTCTAAGCAAAATTAAACTCAAAAATAATGCGGCTTCGACAGGCGTTTCTTCCACTGCTAAAAAATGCCCACCCTTTTATCCTTCATCGCCTTCAAGCCGTAACCATCAGTAGATCGAGCTGACAACATCGGCAGGGAAAGCGCGACAGGGTTCCCGGTCATCTACAGCCTATAGATCCAGTTGAGCAAAAGTTGAAATGGATCTACAGTGAGGTTTCTAGCAACAGGCTTTCACTCAATTAGAACCCACCCTATGCGCACGCTTAACAGTATATTGCAATTAGAATCTCAATTTTCAGGAATTCGGATGCCTCAATCGACTAAAACCGCGATTATGGTGATCGGCGGTGCTGAAGATAAAGTTCATGGACGGGAAATCCTCCACACCTTTTTTTATCGATCCGGGGCAAGTGAGGCGCGACTGGCGATTATTCCCTCAGCCTCGCGGGAACCGACGATAGTTGGCGATCGCTATCAGGTGATTTTTGATGAGATGGGGGCTAAGGAAATTCGCGTCCTCGATATCCGCGATCGCGATCAAGGTTCAGATCCCTATTTTCAAAATTTTATCGAGGAATGTACAGGTGTATTCTTGACAGGTGGCGACCAATTGCGTTTATGCGGGTTGCTTTCGGATACTCCTTTGATGGAAAGAGTCCGTCAGCGGGTACATCTGGGTGAAATTACTCTGGCGGGGACGAGTGCGGGTGCGGCAGTGATGGGTCATCACATGATTGCTGGTGGTGGCAGCGGCGAGTCGCCCAATCGCTCCCTGGTGGATATGGCGATTGGATTGGGAATTATTCCAGAAGTAATTGTGGATCAGCATTTTCTCAATCGCAATCGTACCGCCAGGTTAATGAGTGCGATCGCTGGTCATCCAGATAGGCTGGGGATAGGTATTGATGAAGACACCTGTGCCATGTTTGAAAAAGATGGCTGGATGCAGGTAATTGGCAAAGGTACGGTGACGATTATCGATCCAGGAGAACAGTTTCACAGCAATCATCAGGATATCGGACCTGCAGATCCGATTAATCTCCATAATCTCCGAGTCCATATTCTCTGTCATGGCGATCGCTATCATCTCCATAAGCGTTCGATGAGGTTTATGGATAGCTGATTTCCACTGCTGGGTCTGGTTCTTTTCTTGGGATATAGCTCAAAATAGGAGCAAACTATAGTTTGATTTTCACCGTCAGTTCAAGAGCATAATGACTATATACAACAAAAATGGGAAAAAACTGTTCAGGTTGAACATATTTTCCCATATTCGTCTTGCCATATTGGAGGAAAAAAAATAACATCGCTAAACTACCATTGAAACAATAAAACTGTTCGCTACGAACAGTTTTGTGTCTTTTTAAAGTTGGACACTAGTTTAGGATCCTAAATCTCATGACTGCCATCTGAGAAGCTGTTTGCGAACAAAATCTCCAGGGTTCAATCCCTAATGTTAACTCCACTCTCCCTCAACGCCCCCACCCCCCCTAATTCACCCTTACCAAAGGTGGATTAGGGGGGGTAGGAGACGGGAGAAACGAGGAGTGAGAAAAACCTCAAATCCACCTTTTTCAGGGGGATGGAGGGGGATCTTCCTTGTCAATAAACCTTACATCCAGAAACCAGGTTTCTTAGCCCCTGGAGTTTGAGGTTTAATTCTGCCTATCTGCAAACTACAGCCCTTCCATATCTTTTGAATCGTCTGCCCTTATTTATGAAAATTCAGAAAATCCTGACATTACGCGGTCCCAACTATTGGAGTATTCGACGACACAAACTAATCGTCATGCGTCTAGATTTAGAAGATTTAGCGTACAAACCATCCGACAAAATTCCTGGCTTCTATGAAGGAATTGTGAAGGTTTTACCCAGTCTGGACGATCATTTTTGTTCTCCTGGCGTGCGGGGCGGATTCCTCAGTCGCGTTAAGGATGGTACAATGATGGGACATATTATCGAACATGTGGCCTTGGAACTGCAAGAAATGGCAGGGATGCGGGTAGGATTTGGTCGTACCAGGGAAACAGCAACATCAGGAGTTTATCAAGTTGTCTTTGAGTATATTGACGAACAAGCAGGTCGTTACGCGGCAAGGGCAGCAGTAAGATTATGTCAAAGTATTGTTAGTACAGGGACTTATCCTCAGAGTGAATTAGAACAAGATATCAAAGATCTTGAAGAATTAAGTCGGGATGCGGCGTTAGGTCCTTCTACAGAAGCTATCGTCAAAGAAGCAGAAGCCAGAGGGATTCCTTGGCTGCCTCTGTCTGCGAGGGCAATGATTCAACTGGGTTATGGCGTGCATCAAAAGCGGATCCAAGCTACATTAAGCAACCATTCCGGAATTTTAGCAGTTGAGTTGGCTTGCGATAAGGAAGGAACTAAACAAATTCTGCGAGATGCAGGAGTGCCAGTACCAAAGGGGACTGTGGTTCATTATATAGATGAGTTACAGGATGCGATCGCAGATGTTGGAGGCTATCCGATTGTGATTAAACCTCTCAATGGCAATCACGGGCGCGGGATTACTATTGATATCCGCAATTGGGAAGAAGCGGAAAAAGCTTATGATATTGCTAAAGAAATCTCTCGTGCTGTTATTGTCGAACGATACTATGCTGGTTTTGACCATCGAGTTTTAGTTGTTAATGGCAAAGTGGTGGCAGTCGCCCAACGGATTCCTGCTCATGTGGTGGGAGATGGACATTCTACTATTCGGGAATTAATCGATCAAACTAATCTCGATCCTCATCGGGGAGATGGACACGATAATGTTTTAACCAGAATTGTCATTGATGAAACTAGTTTGGGTGTTTTAGAACGTCAGGGATATGGTTTAGATTCGGTACCAAAAAAAGGTAATGTCTGTTATTTGCGGGCAACTGCTAACCTCAGTACGGGAGGTATTGCTGTAGACCATACTGATGATATTCACCCTGATAATATCTGGTTGGCGGAACGAGTTTCCAAAATAATTGGTTTAGATATTGCTGGGATTGATGTGGTGACTCCAGATATTACTAAACCTTTGCGGGATGTCGATGGTGTTATAGTGGAAGTTAATGCTGCTCCTGGTTTCCGGATGCACGTTTGTCCTTCTCAAGGGTTGCCGCGCAATGTGGCTGCTCCTGTTTTGGAGATGTTATTTCCTCCTGATAAACCCAGCCGAATTCCGATTATCTCGATTACGGGAACTAATGGGAAAACTACAACTACTCGTTTGATTGCTCATATTTACAAGCAAACTGGACATGTGATTGGTTATACTACCACTGATGGGATTTATATTGGCGATCGTTTGGTGGAAAAAGGCGATACTACAGGTCCTCAAAGCGCTCAGGTTATTTTGAAAGATCCTACTGTAGAAGTGGCGGTTTTGGAAACGGCGAGAGGTGGTATTTTACGCTCTGGTTTGGCTTTTGAAACCTGTGATGTGGGAGTGGTTTTAAATGTATCGGCGGATCATTTAGGGATTGGCGATATTGATACTATTGAACAGTTGGCTCATTTAAAGAGTGTGGTGGCAGAATCGGTCAGTCCTTATGGTTATGCTATCCTTAATGCTGAAGATCCTTTAGTCTCGGCAATGGCGGAAAAAGTTAAAGGGCATGTGGCTTTTTTCTCGATGAATCCCGATAACGAATTAGTCCAAAGTCACATCCGTCAAGGTGGTTTGGCAGCAGTATATGAGAATGGGTACTTGTCCATTTTGCGCGGAGATTGGACTTTAAGGATTGAAGAAGCGGTACATTTACCAGTGACGATGGGGGGCATGGCTCCTTTTATGATTGCCAATGCTTTAGCCGCAAGTTTGGCGGCTTTTGCTCAAGGTGTACCGATTGAAGCAATTCGGGCTGGGTTGACTAGTTTCCGGGCTTCCGTGGCTCAGACACCGGGCAGGATGAATTTGTTTAATCTGGGTGGCTATCATGCCCTTTTAGATTATGCCCATAATGCGGCTAGTTATGAGGCTTTGGGGAGTTTTGTCTGTAACTGGAAAGGCCAAAGAATTGGTGTAGTTGGCGGACCTGGCGATCGCAGAGATGAAGATTTTGTTAATCTAGGTAAGCTAGCAGCCAAAATCTTCGATCGGATTATTGTGAAGGAAGATTTAGACAGGCGAGGTCGTCCTAGTGGGGAAGCTGCTGAGTTAATTCGCCAAGGTATCCTCCAAGAGAATCCTCAAAGCGATTATCAGGTAATACTCAATGAGGAAGAGGCAATTAATACGGGTTTAGATCGAGCCGTGCCGGGTGGATTAGTGGTAATCTTACCGGAAACTGTCAGCGGTGCGCTCCGTTTGATTGAAGCACGTCGCCCTATCCCAGAGAATGGCCATCATACCACTCCTGATACATTAGCAGTTAGCAGTCAGCCATCTCCGGTTGGTTAATAGTTTTTTTACTATTGACTGTTAAATTAAGGAGGGTGCGTTAGCCATAACGCACCCTCCTTTTGTTAGGATACTTTTATAGCAGTTGACAGTTGACAGTTGACAGTTGACAGTTAATAGTTGATAGTTGACAGTTAATAGTTGATAGTTGATAAGCTAGGGCGCAGCTCGCATTGGATATTTACTCTTACCTCTTACCTGCCATCACTATCCAATGCCAGATGCCCTCACAGCTTATAACTAATTGACTTTTAAATTTTCAGCCCATGATTCAAACATCTGACTTTCTCAGCCACCTTAATCCTTCCCAACGTCGGGCAGTCGAACATTTTTGCGGTCCTTTGTTAGTCGTAGCAGGTGCGGGTTCGGGTAAAACTAGGGCATTAACTTATCGAATTGCTAATTTAATTCTGACTCATAAAGTTGAACCAGACAATATTCTAGCTGTTACCTTTACCAATAAAGCTGCACGGGAGATGAAATCCCGGATTGAAGAAATATTTGCCCAGAGACTAGCTGAAAGTAAACATGCCAAGAGATTAGACTTACTGCCAGAAGACGTACAAACCCAATTGCGATCGCAAGTTTATCGAAAATATCTCAAACCTTTGTGGATTGGGACTTTTCACAGTTTATGTACTCGCATCCTTCGCTACGATATTAACAAATATCAGGACGAACAAGGAAGACAGTGGCAGCGAAATTTTTCGATATTTGACGAATCAGATGCCCAGAGTTTAGTTAAGAATATTGTCACGAAAAAATTAAATTTAGATGACCAACAATTCGATCCTCGTAAAATTCGTTACGCTATTAGTAATGCCAAAAATCAAGGCTTATCTCCCCAAGCCTTTGCCCAGGAACAGACAAATTACAAAGGGCGAACTATTGCCGAAGTTTACAGCAATTATCAAGAACAACTAGCGGCTAATAATTCTCTTGATTTCGATGACTTAATTTTAGTTCCTGTCCGATTATTCCAACAGAATCAATCGGTTTTAAACTATTGGCATCAGCAATTTCATCATATTTTAGTAGACGAATATCAAGATACTAACCGCATTCAATACGATTTGATTCGGTTATTAACTACAAAGGGAGAACCCAGAAAAGAGCAATGGGATTGGACGGATCGATCTGTTTTTGTCGTTGGAGATGCGGATCAATGCCAACCCAAAGGTACTCAAGTATTAACAACTGAAGGTTACATTCCAATTGAATCATTAAATCCACAAAAGCATTTATTAATTAGTTACGATAGTCATCCGGCAGGAGAATTGGGTAAAGTAGAGGGCTATCATTTTAGTAAAGAAGTACAAAACTTTCATGGGAAACTGATTGTTATTAAAGCTGAAGATAAAATAAGTCGCTCTACATCCAATCATAAATGGCCAGTTAGGTGGAATCAATATGCTAAAGATAATATATATATCGTTTACTTGATGCGTCGAGATAATTGGTATCGAGTTGGCTGGTGTAAATTATTTAAAAGTAATGGTGGATTTCAGTTAGGATATCGGGTGAGGCTGGATAAAGCAGATGGAGCTTGGATTCTTGCTGTCACAGATAATTCGACAGCAGCATCAATCAAAGAAGCTGCCATTGCCGCACGTTATGGCATTCCTACTGTAACCTTTGAACCAATAAATAATAGCACCCACTATACAAAAGAAACACTAGCAGAGTTATTTGATAATCTTGCTGATGTTTTGCCACAACATATTTATTCCTGTCTGGAAGACTATGGATTAGATCCTCATTATCCAAGCTGCACCCCAGAAATCGCTTATCAATATGGAGGGGGTAGAGGAATTATGCAGTTACAGGCAGTTAATCTCATTTCTGATTTGATGGAAGTAGGTGTTGATAGCGGTGATGGACAAGTTAGCTGGAAAACCATCAAGATTGACTCAGAAAATTACCATGGTTTTATCTATAGTCTTAATGTTGAACAGCATCATCTTTACTTTGCCGATGGTTTACTAACTCATAACTCAATTTACAGTTTCCGACTGGCTGACTTTACCATCTTATTGGATTTTCAGGAAGACTTTGGCGATGGCTTATCAGATGAAGATACCCAAACGATGGTGAAATTAGAAGAAAATTATCGTTCCCGCGAAAATATCCTCCAAGCCGCTAACCACCTCATCGAAAAAAATACCCAAAGAATTGATAAGATACTCCGCCCAACTAGAGGCGTTGGCGAAAAAATTTATAGTTATCAGGCAGATGACGAGTTAGCCGAAGCCGAGTTTGTCGTTAGTCATATCCGGCGGATGAAGCAAAGCAATCCAGAATTAGATTGGGGTAGTTTTGCCATACTCTATCGCACAAACGCTCAATCTCGTCCCTTAGAAGATGCCTTACGTCCAGATATTCCTTATATTATTGTCGGTGGACTGAAATTTTACGATCGCAAAGAAATTAAAGATGCCCTAGCCTACTTAAGAGCTATTGCCAATCCCGCCGACACAGTAAGTCTATTACGGATTATTAATACTCCACGACGGGGTATTGGTCAAGCTACTATCGATAATTTAGTCGTCGCCTCCCAAGAATTAAACATTTCCCTATGGGAAATCCTCTGCGATGAAACCTCCGTCAATACCATGGCAGGACGTTCCGCCAAATCTGTCAATAAATTTGCTAAACTAATGCAAAAATGGCAAGGAGAAGTGGAGAATTTCTCGGCGGCGGGTATTCTCCGGGGCATTATGGATGAATCGGGGTATATCGAAGACTTACAGAAACAGGGGACAGAAGAAGCCGAAAATCGATTAGAAAATATCTCTGAATTATATAACGCCGTCCAAGAATTTGCCGAAGAAAACAACGACACTACCTTACAAAGCTTCCTAGGTAATGCTTCCCTAGCTTCTGATTTAGATAACCTAGAAGAAGGACAAAAAGCCGTATCCTTAATGACACTCCATTCTGCCAAAGGTTTAGAATTTCCCGTCGTATTTCTCGTTGGTTTAGAACAAGGATTATTTCCCCATACTCGCAGTATAAACGATCCGGTAGCCTTAGAAGAAGAACGTCGTCTCTGTTATGTCGGAATTACCCGCGCCGAAGAACAATTATTCCTTTCCCATGCCAGAGAAAGACGACTTTACGGCTATCGTGAGCCAGCCATTCGTTCCCAATTTTTAGATGAATTACCGCGAGAATTAATTAGTAGCAAAAATCCTGCCCAAGTCAAGAAAATTAAAGTAGAAAATTTTGCGGAGCATCTTCCAGCCCAAGGAAAACGGAAAAAGACAGACTCCCTGGAGTGGAATAAAGGAGATATTTTAATTCACGATACTTTTGGCACTGGGGAAGTTACCCATGTGTTTAAATCTGGAAGTAAGGTAAGTATTGCCGTAAGTTTTGCCAATTTAGGAACCAAAATTCTCGATCCCAAACAAACGAATTTGCGGCGGGTGAAGTGAAGAAGAATAGCAGAGCGGATCCCCAGAAATAGATGGCGTAGGGTGCGTTATGCGCCAGCTAACACACCAGACAATATTTGATCCAAATCAGACAATTGACTGGGCGTACCACTAAATCCTCTCGCCGCAATTTCAAAAATTAACTATTAGACTTCTCCAACAAATAAATTATCGCCTAGAGTATGTTTATAGATCCAGGGGTAGGGTGAAGCATTTGGACTGTATATCTAGGGTTTTCGACATAAATTGTCGCCCAAATGCTTCACCCCTACATAGATAAAAGATCTCGAAATTATATTTTGGAGATGTCTATTGGATATGTATTTTTCCATTCCCGTCAGTTTCCTATCGGGAAATAACGTGATACTCTTGCAATTCTCCTAAGTGCAGATGGCTGACAATTTCACCCAACCGTAATAAGTGTTCTGGATTATTTACATCAGTTGGTTCATCAGTAGCCACCAGTACCAAGGCTCCTTTGGGCTGTTCAATAATCTGTGCCCAATTAGCGGTAAGAATACGTTGTAATCCAATAGTTTCCACTTGAATTTTGTCCCAAAAATTAATCCACCAAACTCCATCGGGAACGCGACGATAGTCAAATTCATCCCGCAGGAGAAGTGGAGGTAGAGGATCTCTACTAT
>DOIX01000385.1:31858-34910 GCA_003511885.1 Cyanobacteria bacterium UBA11153 | reverse complement strand
CCCAGCCCCCAGCCCCCAGCTCCTAACCCTATTTAGGGTATGCTAACCCTAATTTCCAGGTTATAGGCTTGTGAAACAGGGCTATTTTCCATGTAGGTTGGTTCAAACTGCCATCCTGCGATAATCCGGTTAGCCAGTTGCTTGGCTTTTTCGATACTGATTTTTCCAGATAAGATTTGGGTGGGATTTGCGTCTTCTTCTTGGGTAGGGAGTCTGGCTTTACCTGTCTCATCAATTAATATCGTTACTTTTAATTGTATGACTTGCCCTGGCGGAATCTGTAATCCATCAAGATATTCAGGGGTAAATTCTGTTTTATTATTGGGCTTAGGTTTGGCTGGTTGATTGGGGATATCTCGGCTGGTATCGGTAAGGTGAAGTTTCCCAGGGGTGGCAAAAAATCCTAATCCAGCATTGGGGGATGATGGTTGAGCGGGTTTGTCATGAGACTGAGTTGGGGATGAGTTGGGGGATGGTTTTGTTTGTTGCTGGGGATTGGGAGTAGGAGAAATGGTTTTGGGTGATGGCGGCAATGTTTTTGGAGAGGGAAGCGATGGCGAAGGGGATACTTTGTGCGAGCGCTTCGTGGGCGCTTCGCGCCATCGCAATTTTTCCCCTGTTTGACTATTATCTCTTTCTACTATCGGTTGGGAGTTACTGGGAGGTGCGGATTTTATCCCGGTGGAGAAGGTTTGACGGTTAATAGTGGCAGTTTGGCGGTTAACGGGCGTGACTTGGGAAGCTGGGTTGAGGGAATTGGCTTTCGCTGGAGGGGAAATTAAATCGACGGCAATGAAATCGCGATGCTGTGGTAATTTTTGCCCGAAACCCATTGATGCGACAGACAATAAGCCAAAAACTGCTAAATGAACGATCGCAGAACCTAGGATAACATTTCCCCACAGTCCTGGAGGATCGATATGATGCCTTTGGGGAGTAGGAGGCTCATTCATTTATGTCACCAGCGAAAAAACCACTTAGTCATAAGTTACCATATTTTTTCCTCTGGGGCTAATAAACTGGTATGGGCGAAAACACAAAGGTTTCATCATGACAAATAACCAATAACCAATTACCAACAACCAATAACCAATGACCAATAACCAATTACAATTGTTCTGGATCGATACCGCGATCGCGCAATTTTTCAATTAAGGATTGATAGCGCTGCTTTTCTGCTTCTAGTTGAGCTAGTGCTTCTTGTGCCCGTTGACTTTCTTGTTGCCCTCGTTGGCTTTCTTCCTCTCTGAGTTGTTCTAATTCCACTGAATTGAGGAATTTTCGTCCATCTGGACGATAAATTTCCAGATTATTTTCTATTAGTTGAAAGCGAATATTTAACTGAGGACTTACCCAGCCATTTATCTCTTCAATTGGTTCTAACCAATCTCCGGAACGGATAAAACCTGTCAAGTAAATTTTATCTGGATCGTAAATATAATACTCCTGGACTCCATGGCGTTGATAAAATAATAGTTTTTTAAACATTTCCATGGGGTAGTTACCAGGAGAGAGAATTTCAAAAACGACTTGTGGAGGTATATTTCCTTCTAGCCATTGCTTGTAAGAACCACGTTTACCTTTTGGTCGTTCCCAGGCTACCATTACATCTGGAGCTTGACGAATTTTATTATTTCCTTCAACGGGATACCAAAGTAAATCTCCCGCAATAAAGACATTCGCGACATCTGCAAATAAAATCTCTAAATTTTCTTTAATCAGTACAATCCATTGAAACTGTTGGGTATTATCTGCCATTGGTTGTCCATCGCTATCGGGGTAGATGATTTCTGGAGTTGTTGGGGGAACGAGTTGTTGTACCATAATTTTACGGGAATGGGGAATGGAAAGGGAGTAAGTTACTTGAGGATGGTTAACTGGGATGGATAGTGGAGTAGCAGTAAACTACTCTCCACTTACTGTTAATAACGAATTTGCAAAGTAACAGATTGTTGCACTTTTTGTTCGCCCCCAACAACTGGAGTATTAGCATTGAGAGAATCATTTTTAGCTGCCTCTGCTGCGGGGACAGGATAAGGCAATGGTTGAGGTGGATTTGCACCATTAATGGAAACACCAATAACTTCCTTAGATTTGAGATTGAGTGCCCCTAAAGCTGCATCAGCTTTCTTTTTGGCATCATTACTCGCTTGGGCGATGGCATTTTGTTGGGCTTGCGCGATGGCTTCATCGCTGGCGATAAAACTAATCCCATCAATTCTAGTCGCACCTGCTTTAACTGTATCATCTAATAGGGTTCCAGATTTCTCTGTTTCAATCTGAAAGCTGACAGTATTTGTGCCAGAATATCCGTTGATGGTTTGCCTGCCATCTTTGTAAGTATAGTTAGGATTGAGACTAATACCAGTAGTTTCGAGCTTCTGAACTTGGCGAGACTTCAATAGATCTACCACAGATTGCGATCGCGCTGCTACTTCTTTTTGCACTTCTTGGGCTGTTTTCCCTTGTACTTCAACCCCTAAACGTACTTGAGTCATGGTGGTGGGGATATTGACTTCTCCTTTACCTGAAACACTCATTGTCCTTGGTAAAGAGGATAAATTCCGCATTTCTACTTGTGTTGGTGTGGATTGACAGGCGGTTAAAGTCAGTAAACCGAGGATTAAAGCGATAGTTTGACTGTGAAAACTGGATTTAATGGAGCGATTCATCATTTAACTTGCCAGATAGGATATTCCCAATCTGACACTACTGTTTCTAAGTGGTGGGATGGGTTACAGTTTTGGAAACAAAGAATTTTGTCCATGCTAGATGCCCGACTTCTTCGAGAAGTCGGGCATCTGAATCTACTGGGGCGATATACTGGAGAGATATAGCAACCACCACATCGGTTAGAGCAGAAATAACGTCATGAATGCAATTGACAATTGACAATTGACAATTGACAGTTAACAGGAAAGAAATCTGAGTAACTATCAACTATCAACTATCAACTATAGCAATCCTAAATCATTTGTGGCAATGCCTGAAAACTGCAATCCTTGCTCTGACTGGGTTTCAAGCCGCGCACTTGTTACAACTCATTTAGGAT
>DOIX01000385.1:15842-31697 GCA_003511885.1 Cyanobacteria bacterium UBA11153 | reverse complement strand
ATTTATGATTGCTATATCAACTATCAACTATCAACTATCGATCTGAGTTAATAACACACACCAATTTAGGAATCAGCGGACTCTCCCATTCTGAAGTATACTTTTTCATATCTATAACTGGCATTTCTTGCCAACAATGACGACAAAACCAGTAAATTTGATGCGCCCGGATATGGCGGAGCAGTTTATTAGAGCAGCAAGGACAGTTGGACATAACAGAATCCTGAATTAAAGTAAATAGTCTGTTCCAAGAGCGAGAGATAATCTGCCTAATTTAATCGATATCGATCCTCCCAACCCAATAAATTGGCAACTTGATGGGGAAGGATGACTGGATCGATTTCATAGTCAATTATCCCTGTAACTCGGTACTTTTCAAAAAGCTCCATATCCATCCATTTTGATCCGGAAATCATGATAACAATAGGAATTTCCTGAGTTAGGGTATTTTTTCGGAGTTGTTGCAAAAACATAAATCCATCTCTACCAAACTTAGACATAACCAAAATAATCGCATCAGGTTGATCGAGTGCGGCTTGCCCCAATCCTGCCAATAAATCCTCAGCCGTCAAAACTTGCCAACCTGCCAAATCGATCAAACATGCTTCCAAGACATCTCGCAAATTTTGTTCGCTGCTAATCAGTAAAACCGTTTTAGTATTCACAGATACTACGTTTAAAATCTCCATAATATATCTCTACCAATGAGTTCTCTCGCAATGATTTATCTGCTAGTGAGTTCTCTATCAATGAGTTTTCTGTCAAGACTCGATCCGCCAATACTTTGAAAAAGTTTGTCCCAACCGAGGTAAGATGTAGTCCGTAAATATAGTTAATTATTAATTTATTAAATTCTTGCAATGTAGCGGAGTATTCCGATCCTTTATTTGATCTGCTGGCAATAAAGAAATTTTGCATTTTTGGTTTAATTTCCACTACTGATTGCTTGATTTTTGCTGATTTTTGAAACCTGACGATCAAAATACCTGGTTCGATTTCCGCTTGAGTTGTTTGAGGATTAATGCAATATGGTAAAGGAATCAAACTTTGAAATCTACTGGAATCAAAATATCCTTCGTCTGCCTGCCATTGCCCTTGAATTAAAACAGTTTCCTGACCGATCTTGATATCGATCGTGTTAAGCTGAACCTGAGATATATAAACTTTGAGTATAACTTCCGTTTTGGTTTCCTGGAGTGTAATTTCCCAGATGGGCATTTCTGTTGTATTACTAATCCACAGCGTCGATTGCTGAAAATTATTCAGAAAATTGGTAACTACAGCGGTTTCCGCTCTTATGAGGTACAGTAGAATTAGCATCGAGATAATAGATCAAATCTTGACTACTTATTAAAGTGTACTCCATTACAGCGGGAACTGCTGTAACTCTTGGTAAAATTGACTCAGAGTGTTTAAAAGGTTTAAACATATTTGAAAAGAATTCATGATCTATGTTCTTTCCTAGGGAAGGGATTTTTAGTTGCATAATTAAAGGGTAAAGATGAAAAATAAAGAACTGGTAAAGATTTACATTAGTTTACAAAAACTCAGATCCCCGACTTCTTGAAGAAGTCGGGGATATCGGGGGAGCGTGCCTCTAGTGCAGCGCGGCAGCAGTTTCTCACCAGTTTCAGAGGCTTGATAGTGGTTTTTTCTCCCCAGCTCCCCAGCTCCCCTGCGAGCCTGCTCATAACTGATGGGTTATTTCTGCCCACCTGCACTAGGATTCCTCCCAACCTAAAATCTCGATAATCTCTGTGGTGAGAGTCATCGGCTCGATGGGTTTGGCAATGACTCCTGCCACACCCATTTTGGTGAAGCGATCGCGATCGCTAGGTAGTACTCTGGCTGTTAGTAGAATCACGGGGATCGATTGTGCGATGGGGTTGGCTTGGAGTTGCTGGAATACGGCAAATCCATCCATTCCTGGCATGGAGACATCTAAAAGAATTGCATCAAATTTTTCTTGCTGGACAATTTTTAAACATTTCTCTCCCGATGAAGTGGTGATGGTTTCCCAGCCGCCTAAATCTTCTAAACACGCTTGGACGAGTTCCCGAATGCGTTCCTCGTCATCTACAATTAGTATTTGTTTAGTCATTGGTTATTGGTTATTGGTTATTTGTTATGAAAAAGGGAATGGAAAGTTTTGGGAACAGAAAATTTTATGCGCAATTAGCCATTAGCCATTAGCAAATTGGGTTATTTGTTAAATTGTTTCCGCCACTGCAACAGGCAAAGTAAAGTAAAAGGTACTCCCTTCACCTAAAATACTTTCTACCCAAATTTTACCGCCATGTTGTTCAATAATACTGCGGCAGATGGCTAATCCTAAGCCAGTGCCGCCTTTATCGCGGGCATCGGAAGCATCGACTTGCTGAAAGCGACCGAATACTGCTTCTAGTTTATCAGCCGGGATGCCCCTGCCGCGATCGCAAACTTGGAATAAGACAAATTTACCTTCCATTTGGGCATCTAGAGTAATGGTGGAATGAGGGGGGGAAAATTTAATCCCGTTACTTAATAAGTTAGTGATAGTTTGGATAATCGCATCGGCTGCTGCCCAGACTTGGGCTTCGCTGAGATTAATCGTAAGTGTAATATTTTGGGTTTTGGCTATGGGTTGAATTCCTTCTACGGCGCGTGTCATTAAATCAATTGCCTGACAGGAGGTTTTTTCCAAAACTGCTCTGCCCGAATCTAACCTTTCCAAATCTAAAATATCGTTAACCAGATTGACTAAACGGTTGGTATCGATGAGGGCAATCTCCAGCATCCGTTGAAATTTCTCCGGTTTATTGTTGTAAATTCCTGAATTTAATAGCCCCAATGACATTTTGATCGCTGTTAAAGGGGTGCGCAGCTCGTGACTGACAATACCGATAAATTCGCTCTTGATTTGTTCGACTTTTTGGGCATCGGTGATATCTTCGGCGATACCAGCAATCCTGATTATTTCCCCAAATTCATTTTTGATGGGGAAAGCTCTATCCCGAATCCAGCGGTGGGAACCATCTTTTTGTTAAGAAGTTCCTCGCGAGTATATCCCAGCCACTTAAGTTCTGTATTATTAATCCGCACGATTGCGCCTTCTGGATTTAGAGAGTGATAACCGCAGGGAGCATTATTATAGAGATCTTCTATTTCTGCTAAAGACTTTTGTAAGGCTATCTCAGCTTCTTTCTGTTCCATCACTGTGGCTAGTAAGCGTTCGTTGATAATGGTTAATTCAGCAGTACGTTGTGTAACTCGTTCCTCTAATTCGGCGTTGAGTTGGACTAAAGCCAGTTCAGTTTCTTTCTGTTGATTAATATCAATACAAATCCCAATCATCCGCTGGGGTTGGTTTTCTTCATTGCAAATAATTTGTCCAATTGCGGCAAACCACCGGATTCCATCAGGGAGAATGACTCGGAATTCAATTCTCAAATCAGTTATTTGTTCCAGTGCTTTTAGTATTTGTTGATGTGCTGCTGCTCGATCTTCAGGATAAACAAAATTTAACCAGTTTTCATAGCTTGACTCAGTATCTGGTGGAATTTGATAGAGTTGGTAGTATTCCTCTGACCAAAAGGCAGTATTGTTAATAATATCCCAATCCCATACACCAGAATTACTAGCTCGTTGGGCTAATTTCAAACGTGCTTTATTGCGACGCAATGTTATTTCAGCTAACTTCCGTTGGGTAATATCTTCGGAGAAAAGCATAATACCACCAACTTCACCACCACTTTGATACCAAGGATGAATTTCCCACCGTAACCATACTTCAGATCCATCGGCTTGAATAAATAAATCTTCATCACATTTATCGATGAACCCCGCCATACCCCTTTGATGGTTTACCTTCCACCTTTCTGGTAAATGAGGAAAAACTTCGTAATGAGATCGCCCAATAATCGATTCGATTGAATGAAGTTGATATTCATCTACCCATCTCTGACTAGCAGCAAGATAGCACATTTCACGATCGAACATGACGATACTGGCAGGGGCATATTTGATGAACAAGCGCAGTTTCTTTTCACTTTCTTGTAATGCTAATTCCGCTTGTTGACGTTCAGCTAATTCTGTCTGTACTCGGGCAAATAAATCAGCTTGTTTAATGGCAATTCCTACTTGAGAAGCTAACTGTTGCAGCAAATTGATTTCTGAAGATTGCCACTGGCGAGGTGCGGCACAACTGTGAGCTGCTAATAACCCCCATAGGTTATCTTCCTGAAGAATAGGTACAACTAGATTTGCCCTAACTTGTAAACTTTCTAGGAATTCAATATGACAGGTACTGATACCGGAATTATAGATATCAGATTTGGCAGTAACTAAGCCTTGTTTGAAGGGTTCGACATATTCTTCACCAATGCAAGGATCGTAAATCTGAAGTGGTAGGATTTTCAGCCAGCCATCACCAACAGATTCAACCACAGTAGTGCCACCCCAGCCAGGAGAAAATTGAAAGATAGTGACGCGATCGCATTGCAAAAACTGTCGCACTTCATCTACTGTAGTCTGGAGGATATCTTGTAAATTTAGGGATTCCCTAATTCTCTGACTCATATCCATTACCAGCCGTTGTTGTTGGGCTTGTTTGCGCAATAAATTTTCTGTTTCCTTGCGCCCATCAATATTCATGGCTGTACCAGTCATCCGCAGGGGTTTTCCGGCTTTGTCATAAAAGGCTTTTCCCCGTACTTCTAACCAGTGAATTGTATCATCCTCCCAAACAACTCGAAACTCTTCCTGATAGGGTTGATTAGTTTCTAATGATACTTCTATCCCCTGAATTACTCTTTCCCTATCTTCATGATAGAGGCGATTGACTAAAGTTTCATATTTCCCATCATAAGTTCCGGGAATAAAGCCAAATAACTCTTGATGTTCGGGGGAAGATTTGGTAATTTTATCCACTATATTCCACTCCCACATTCCCATTTGAGCCGACGACAAAGCCATCCGCAATTGTTCAGCACTTTCTTTAGCTAATTCTCGGCTAAGTCTTTCAATTCTTTGCTTGCTCTCTTGCAGGTTACTAGTCAAAAAATTAATAGTAAATGCCACAATGAAGAAAATAATTAACCTTAATAAATCCCGATGAAGAGCAATTTTAAGTTGATTGAGAGGCTCAATAAAGAAATAATTAATTGCCAAGGTAGAAAGGATAACAGCCACAATTCCCGGTCGAAAGCCACCATACCAGACAGTGACCATAATCGCTATGTAAAAAAATGCACCAATAGTCTTATCCAGTAAGGGTTGCAGCCACAAAGTGAGGAGGAGTGCGATCGCGGTTGCCGCAATTGCCACTCCGTAAGGCCAAAATTTTTGATGCCATTTCATTTTTTTCTTAACTCCATTATTTTTTATCGGTTAATTTATCGGGTATATTTTAATAATTAACCCAAGTTGCTAGTTATGAGTTTAGATCTTTTCTCCCCCTAAATCCCTCTTAAAAAGGAGGACTTTCAAGGAAGGTTCCCTGCTTAATAAGGGGGGCAAGGGGGGATCTAACCGTCAATATTGATAACTAGCAACTTACGTTAATTAACTGCCATGGTAACCTATCCTACTGGCAAAGCAATGCTAAAATGAGGCAGTAGATGTAAGTTGGGTTGACGTAAAGAAACCCGACAAAGCCTCCTCCTAACGCTATATTTTTAGTCAGCTACGCCATCAGGCAATCAGCTTCGCTCCTCCAATCAGGCAATCGCAACAAAAAGGATATCGTATTTTAACCAGTCTCAGGCACAATCCAGAAACCAAGTTTTGCCAAAACTACGTGTTTTCCCGGATTGACGCAGATTGAAAAACCTGATTTCTAGCGGTAAATCCATAAATGTTTGAAGAATTTCTAAAATTTGCTTAATTACCTTGCCGATCTCGACTCTCTTGCCATAAGATAAATAATAGCGTCATACATGTAAGACAAATGTGTAACAGTCAGATCGGAACTACCCGCGAGGATACCATCAAGCCGATTTATTCCTTGCTCTCCAGTTGACAAACCAAAGATTTTTCCCTGGAAACTGGGTTGATGAGGGTAGGTGAGAGAGTTGTACCAAAGAGTTGTGGCGAGCAGAAATCTTATGTGCTTTACTAACCAAGAGATGAAACCCAGAAAAGAGAATATCTTCTTATCTTCGGTTAATGGTGAAATCGACAATATTTTTCTCCAATTACGCAAAGCGGATCGCATAATTTATAACGAGATCAACTGCCTAGAAGGAAGTAAAGTTAATGACTTAAAAAATCAGTCACTTCCTCTGATTGATGCGACAAGTCTCAAAACAAGCATGGATAGCATGTCTATGGAGCCGTTATGGTGGGATGAACACATTATCTATATGCTTAACGATCGAAGCAATAACCTCTTCCGGCTGATTGAGGAATACAACGAATATCTCAAATTTAGGCAGAGTGCCCAATCTAACCAAAATTATACAGAATTGAGGCAAGTAGACAATCGACTTGCTGTAGCGATTCGACGCTTAGGAGCAATGTTTTATCACTTAAACAGTCATGTCAATTCGATCTTAGTATGGCTGGAAAAAACGACCATTCAAGCCTCCAAGCCGGAATATGGGGTAAAAAGCGATCGCGAATACTTAGAAAATCTCATTGCCAATAGCTAATGAGTAATGGAAAGGCGGATTCCGAGGTGGGGAGTAGTTAATGGAAGGGCGGATACCGAGGTAGAGAATGGCTAACTGCTAACCAGTCATAAACCGCCATTTTGATTAAACTAGAAAACACTGTATCAAATTCCTCAAGATGCGACCTGCCAACCAACCCCTCAAGTACCCACCTACCCGCAAATCCGACCAAATTGACGATTATCATAGTATTCAGGTAGCAGATCCCTATCGCTGGTTAGAAGATCCCGATTCCGAGGAAACCCAATCCTGGGTGGCAGCCCAGAATCAAATCACCTTTGAATATCTCAACCAAATTCCTCAGCGAGAAGAAATTAAAGAGCGGATTACTCAATTATGGAATTACGAAAAATACGGTACTCCCTTTAAAGAAGGTAATCGCTATTTCTATTTTAAAAACGATGGACTGCAAAACCAAAGTGTCCTCTATACCCTCACCTCCCTCGACGATCAACCGCGAGTATTAATTGACCCTAATACACTATCAGAAGATGGCACTATTGCCTTATCCGGTTTGGCAATCAGTCACGATGGTAATCTCATGGCTTATGGATTATCATACTCTGGCTCTGATTGGATAGAATGGAAAGTCAGAGATATAGAAACAGGATCGGATTTATCCGATTTAATCAAATGGGTCAAATTTTCCGGTGCATCTTGGACGCACGATTGTCAAGGTTTCTTCTATAGCCGCTACGATGAACCAAATCCAGATAGTCAATTAGAAGAAATCAACTATTACCAGAAACTTTACTATCATAAACTGGGGACACCTCAAACCGAGGATATTCTAATTTATCACCGCCCAGATCGCAAAGAATGGATGTTTGGTGGTGGCGTAACAGAAGATGGGCGTTATCTAATTATCTCCATCAGCGAAAGCACCGATCCCAAAAATTTAGTCTTTTACAAAGACTTAAATAATCCCGACTCTCCCGTAATCGAACTAATTAGCAACTTTGAAGCTAATTACAGTTTCATTGACAATGATGGCTCAATTTTCTGGTTCCGGACTGACTTAAATGCCCCTCGCGGCAAAGTTATTACCATTGATATTAATAATCCTGAAGAATGGCAAGAAATAATTCCTCAAACTTCAGAAACCCTAGAAGCAGTAGGCTTGCTCAATAACCAATTTGTAGCAGACTACCTCAAAGATGCCCGTTCCTCCATTAAAATATTTAACCTAGATGGATCATTTGTCAGGGAAGTAGAATTACCAGGAATTGGTGGAGCAGGTGGCTTTGGCGGGAAGCGCTACGATACCGAAACCTTCTACATTTTTACTAGTTTTACTACTCCATCCACGATCTACCGCTATGATATGATAAGCGGGAAAAGTACCCTTTTCCGCCAACCGCAAGTTGACTTTAACCCGGATCTTTACGAAACTAACCAAATCTTTTACTCCAGCAAAGACAGTACCCAAGTCCCGATGTTTATTACCCATAAAAAGGGAATAATATTAGATGGTAATAACCCAACTTACCTTTACGGTTATGGTGGTTTTAGTGCTTCCTTAACTCCCAGCTTTTCCATTAGCAATCTTGTCTGGATGGAAATGGGAGGAATTTATGCCGTTCCCAATCTTCGCGGTGGTGGAGAATATGGAGAAGAATGGCATCAAGCGGGCACAAAGCTGAATAAACAGAATGTATTTGATGACTTCATCGCCGCTGCCCAATGGTTAATTGAAAATAAATACACTCGCACCGAAAAATTAGCTATTAGTGGTGGCAGTAATGGCGGATTATTAGTAGGTGCTTGCATGACACAACGTCCCGAATTATTTGGTGCAGCCTTACCAGCAGTTGGGGTAATGGATATGTTACGCTTCCATAAATTTACTATTGGTTGGGCGTGGTGTTCCGATTATGGTTGTGCAGAAAATTCTGAAGAATTTAAGGCGTTGTATGCTTATTCCCCCCTCCACAATTTAAAATCTGGAACTGCTTATCCTGCTACTATGATTACAACAGCAGAGCGTGATGACAGAGTAGTACCTGCTCATAGTTTCAAATTTGCTGCTGCTTTACAAGAAGCACATGTAGGGGAAAAACCTGTATTAATTCGGATTGAAACAAAAGCAGGGCATGGTGCAGGGAAACCAACTACAAAACTAATTGAAGAAATGGCAGATAAGTGGGGATTTTTAGTCAAGGTGCTGGATATGTAGCAGTTGATAGTTGATAGTTGATAGTTGATAGTTGATAATTGATAGTTGATAGTTACTCTTTTTCATTGTCAACTGTCCATTGTCAACTGTCCACTGCTATATACTGTCAAACAAAGCAAATTAGCTCAAATCCTTATCCGTTGCCTCTTACCCGGGAGATGTCAAATCCTGATATCCGCTGTTCAATTTAGACGGGTAAGAGCTTATTGGCGATCGCAAAATCCGTGATACCATAGAATCAGATAGATTTGCCCTGCCCGCCCGTGCTAAAATTACAAACACTAGCGTGAAAGCCCTGTCTTTTCAAATTAGGCAGAAGTAGGATTGCAGGTTCTTTTCGATCGGATGTCAAGATTAGGGATTGTCAATTTGGCTATCAACTCCCCATCAGAAGTTATGGAAAATAAAGATGCGATCGCGATTAAGTCATTCTATCAAACACTATTAGCCGCAACTGTCACCACAGCATTTGTGGTAACAGTTAATTCTGCCCAAGCCAATTCATTCTCTCAAAAGACAGAAAGTTTACCCAACCAAACCCTCATCAGCGTAGAATTTAAACCACCAGGAGAGACTAGCCCTGAAACCAGTATCGGTGGCGGTAGTCGAGGTGAAGTGCAATTTAAGGAGCCTAACGATGCTATCCCCAATACTGGTATCGAAGGCGGTAATCACAATCCACTAGAATTCAAGCTGCCTAATAGTCAAGCCCCCAGTAGAAATATTGAAGATGATACTCAAAAACCAGTAGAATTCATCCCCCCCAGCACTGTTGCTCCCACTACCAATATCGACGGCAGCAGTCAGAATCGCATCAAATTCAATTCTCCTCCCAGTGGTGCTATTCGCTCTAAGACTATCAGCGGCGATGGAAAGTGAAGCTAAGTAGGGTTTGGTAAAAAAAGTTTTTTCGTGAGGGTAGGGTGTGGGGTGTGGGGTGTGGCGCAATTTTCCAGTTTAAGTAAAAAAGCAAAGCATCTGTCTGTAGGGTGCCCTGCGCTCCAGCTAACGCACCATCCACTATTGGTAGCCATCAGTAGGGTGCGTTAATTAACGCACCCTACAATCTTATCGCAACTGTTACAAAAGTCAGTGAATATGAATTATTAATATGTGGAAAAAAATCAAAACAAATTTACAAGACTGGCAAGTAAATTTTCTGATTACTATCGGGATATCAGGATTAATTATTGCCGGAAATTATATCGGAATTTTCCGGATTTTAGAATGGTTAGTTTTAGATCAATTCTTTCTCATCCGTCCTCAAGAAGTAGTAGATAAACGGATTGTCATTGTCACAATTGATGAACCAGACATCACATACGTCAAGCAGTGGCCAATGGCAGATGGGGTAATGGCTAAATTAATTCGCAATATTAACGCCCAAGAGCCTAGAGGAATTGTCCTTGATATTTATCGAGATTTACCTGTTGAACCCGGGCATAAAGAATTAGTAGATATCTTTAAAAATACTCCCAATCTCATCGGAATTGAAAAAGTTGCAGGTAAGTCAATTGCTCCACCACCAGCCTTAGCAAAACTCGGTCAAGTTGCCTCTAACGATATGGTTCCAGATAAGGATAGCAAAATCCGGCGCGGACTGATTTTATTGGGTAAATCTAATGATAATTTAACTGAAGGATTAGGCGTAACCATGGCCTTAATGTACCTAAAAAAAGAAAAAATTGAGCTAGAGCTGCTTGATGAAGCTAACAAAATATACAGTTTAGGTAAAGCCAAGTTTATCCCCCTCTCCGGTAATGAAGGAGAATACAATAAAGAAGACATGGGGGGATATCAAATTCTCTTGAATTATCGGGGAGGATTAGAGAGTTTTCTCCATATATCAATGACAGATGTACTGGAAAATCGAATTCCGGCTAATTTACTCCGGGATCGTCTTGTATTTATCGGGGCCAAAGCACCTAGTCTAAATGATAATTACTTCACGCCTTACAATAGCGATATGTTTGCGCCAAAAGATTTAATGCCAGGAATTGTTATTCACGCTAATTTAACCAGCCAAATTATTAGTGCTGCATTGGAAAATCGTCCGATGTTGCAAGCCTCATCTAAACCGATTAATTGGCTGTTAATTTTATTTTGGTGTGGCTACAGTTCTACTCTTGGTAGGTTTTGTATCCAAAGACGCTGGTTGACTGTAATAGGAGTATTATTTGGGGTATTAATAATCATCAGTAGTTCTTATATTGCATTTATTTTAGGTTGGGTAGTTCCTGTATTTACACCTTTAATATCTGTAACTGTAGCTGGTGTCGTTAGTATCAGTCAAGTCCTTTGGCAAAACCTAATGCTTTCCTATCGTCAATTAGAAGATTACGCTCACAACCTGGAAGAAAAAGTGACACAACGCACCGCTGAATTAGCATCAGCTAACGACAAACTTGCTAATGCTAATGAGGAAATTACTAAACTTAATAAAAAGTTGAAAGCGGAAAATATCCGCATGAGTGCTGAACTCGATATCTTACGCGAAATGCAGCAATTAATTCTCCCAAAACATCAAGAATTAGAGGAAATTGAAGACTTAGAAATTGCTGGATTCATGGAGCCAGCAGATGAAGTAGGTGGAGATTATTATGATGTTCTTTATACAGATAATGTTGTCACTATCGGGATTGGTGATGTCACGGGGCATGGACTTGAAAGCGGGATTTTAATGGTAATGGCACAAACAGCAGTCCGGACTCTCAAAGAAATTAAAGAAGGGGATCCAGTAAAGTTTTTAGATACTCTAAACCGCACTATTTATAAAAATGTTGAGCGAATGAACTCCAATAAAAACCTAACATTAGCTATCCTAAATTATGCAGAAGGTAGAATCAGTATCAGCGGTCAACATGAGGAAACTCTAGTGGTAAGAAAAAGTGGTGAAGTCGAACGAATTAGCACGCTTGATTTGGGATTACCCATTGGGTTAGATGAAGAAATTACTGAGTTTATTAGCCAAACAACGCTAGAATTAGATCCGGGAGATGGGGTAGTACTTTATACAGATGGTATTCCTGAAGCACGAAATATTAATAAACAATTTTATGGATTGCCCAGACTACATGAAGTAGTTTCAGAGAATTGGCATAAAAGTTCGGAAGAAATTAAACAAGCAGTCATTGATGATTTGCGGCAATTTATCGGAAAGCAAAAAGTATTTGATGATATTACTTTGGTAGTTTTTAAGCGCAAGGATGAAGAGAAGGTAATAAGCTACGGCGCATCTGGCATTGGATAGTAAATTTATCGAAAGGGGTGTGGGGTGTGGGTTTTTTGGTGTGGAGATATACAAATTAAATGGGTAGCAGCTTACCAATTACCTTTTAAGGAGATTGATTTGTCACCCATTTTAACCATTGCACTAAGGAAGCGATAAAGTTTAATCGCGTAATTCCTGGCGCTTTAATTTGTGCGAGGGCATCGACGCTACATAATCCTGAATACTGCAATCCCAAAAAGCTATCCACTGCTGCTTGAGGACCTCCCAAAGTAATCGCACCTCCGGCATAGATTCGCCCTCGCGATTGGCGCATTTCTACTAATTCAAAGTCATTACTTACCGTTAATCTATTTAAAAAATTTAACGGCAATTTATAATTCTCTACCAAGTCATTTAATAAAGGAGAAGCCGTAACATTGGCATCCAATCCAGTAGCATCAATAATAAAATCTGCTTCCAGACGCATTTGCCCTTTATATTCTTTATTTTTAATATAAGTAACGATCGCAGTTCCTTCCTTCTCAACCCTTTCCACATCTCCAAATTCGACAGTATACCAACCCAATCGAATCCCTTCTGCCACAATATGTCGCCAATCTCTGCGAGCAGCAGTAGTTGTGCCTCCCCAATCACTTAGTAAATGTTTTCTGGCTTCAGGATCGGCTTTTTCGAGCATTTCTCGCAATTCTCCACCCCAACAAGCTTTTGGCCAGTTAAAGGGTTGAAATTCGTAATGATTTTCGACAATACGTTGAGCTTTCCCGAATTTATTTCCTTGGGGTTTTGGGGATCTCATTAAATGAATTAAGCGAATTTGGGGATTACGCAATCGGGCTTCATAAACTCTTTGGACAACTCTGGAAGCAACAATCCCTCTTCCGCGAATCATGACTGTACCACCATTTCGTTCCAACGTTTGGTAAATTCGATCGTGGGGTTCATAAGCATTAACTACTGAGTCAAAATCATTCGTTTTTTCCCGATATGCTTGTAAATCTGGTAAAAATTTAATCGCTGGATAACCTGTAGCGATGTGAAGATAACGCGCCAATACAAAAGCGCGATCGCGTTTTCCGGTAGTCGTGCGAGAATAGGCTAGGGCATATCGTCCATCGTCAGTGGCGCGAATTGCCCGTACACTACCATAGCGGAAGATTTTTGACCACCCAATCCGTGCCATTTCCCTGTCGATAGAATTAAATACATTTTCAGCGCGAGGAGTATAGGTTTGAGCAAAAGTTGGTTCCGCAAAAACCTGCCACAGATACCTTAAAGATGCCCCCAAATGTCCTTTAAATAAATCGTGCCATGCTTCTCGTAAAGCATAACTGGGGAAACCCCAAATATTATCAGGGCAAGAATCAGAATTGGAGCGCAATCTTTCGTGGAGGGGAATTTGCGAATTCAGACAAAGTTGCTTGTACCGACTGTAGGGCTTTTCGTCGATTCCCAATGCCGCAATGCGATCGCTTTTTACCCCATAAATCCTCAAAAAATCTGCCCAAATAAAACTACCTAAACCCCCACCAATTGACAGATAATCTACTTCATTTACTTCTAAACCTGTAGCGTGAATATCTTGCACCGCTACCTGGTGTTGCTGAAAGATTGGTGGTGGAAAACTCTCTTGATTAACGGGTATCCCACCTCCTAATACTGCGGCTGCTTGAGGTGGCAATTGAGGTGAATTTGGATCTGGTAATCCTGTATGGGGATTAAAGGAAATCTGAGAATTAATCGATGGCGGAGTTTGTGCAATTGCACCTAAGTTTATCCTAATTATATAAGGCCCTAATTGCAGGGTATCTCCATTAGCTAAGATGCTGCGATTTTGGCGGCTACCATTAACAAATATCCCATTTCGGCTATTTTGATCTATAACTACTACGCCACTGCCATCGCTATCAATTATGGCGTGGCAGCGAGATACCTCAAGACTATTGAGAACAATTCTGGCAACCCTACGCCCTTGAAATTCTTGAGGCATTCCCTTAAAATCTCTTCCTAAAGCAATCGGGAGATTTAATAATGGTTCTCGCCTATCTCCGGTTGTGGGATCTTCCCAACTTAATTGAATTTGCCAGGGAACAGAATTCATATTTTTTCTTGATTATTTCTTATTTATTATTGGTTATTGCTTATTGGTTGTTTGTTCGACATCTCCAGAAATGAGCTTTTCACCTAGATAAGGTAAGGGTTTCAGATTCTATGAAAGGAGATGTCTATTATCAATTATTGATTATTTTTTCGGTAAATTGGTAAGCTAATGCGCAGCTTGCTCAAGGATATTTACTCTTCCCCTTTCTTTCTTATCCCTTACCTCTTATACAATCAAAACACTAGCCGCTGAGGCTAAAGAAGTACCGCACCACTGACAGCATAAGCCCATTCTTTCATAAGGAGAAATGCGACGACAATGGGGACATTCTAATCCATAAGATGCCAGATTAGGAATTGGTGGATTAGTTGATGTTGCTATAGGCGGATTAGTTTGTCTTGCTATTGGTGGATTAGTTTGTTTGACGGGCAGTATAATTGTCTGTTGAATAGGATTAATTGGCGGCTCCAGAGAAACTGCCAAAACCGTTAGATAAACTTGTCCTAAATAAATAGTACTACCTTGAGTTAAAGGAATTTCCCCGTGGATAACTTGCCTGCCATCTACAGTTGGCGGATTAGTATCTCGCAGGTTTCGCAAAACAAAGGTATAAGTACTACTATCAAATAAAATTTCCACATGCAGCCCGGATACAGTGAGATCGGAAATGACCAAATCACATTTTACTGGATCTCTACCAATTCTCACCGTGCCTGGATTTTTACTAGGTTGTCCATCACGAATATTTGCCATTCGCTTTTGACGACCTTCTTGCCATTCTAATGTTAATTCGTTCATTATTCCAAACGGGAATGGGGAATGGGGGACAAGGGAGACAAGGGAGAGACGGGAGACGAGGTGGGATCTAGACCATTAGCGCTAAATATACCCGTTGACAATTGTCAATTGTCAACTGTCAATTGCTTCCCCTGCCTTTTAATGTAAATCTGATTCCCAAATACCAATATAGATGCGATCGCCTTTTTGTCGTTCGATCACGCCCTGAAGATAATTTAAGTTAAAGGAGAAGCGTCTAGTCTGTTCCTGCCATACTTTGTGCAATCCTTGTTCGATTTGCTCGTTAAGTTTACAGCCTAACATACTGTTCAAAGTGAGCAAGGCTGTCTTGGCATCAACCTCGGAGGTAAATGATGCTTCTGTTTGGCGGATTCTTTGAGAATTCTTGTCAAACAGAAAGCCTAAACTTACCTGTTGTGGGATTAAATCGTAATATACTGCATTCGTGTTAGGCCAGTAGCCCCGTGCTGTGCCAGTGGGGACACCAAGCATTTTCTCGACATCACTTTTCGCTATTCCTGGCTGAAACCCTGGAATACCAACGCCAGTGGGGGCACCGTCACATTGAGTTTCAAATAGTTCCCCTAAAGGAGGGGGAAATATGGCTGTGGATTCTAATGGAAATGGAGTTGGTCGTAAAGAGACTAACATATTTTTTTCTTGTCCCTCGATCGCTTCCGGAAATACCTTAGAGGCTAAGGAGACTTGGGTAAAACCAGTTATGATGTAACTGGTTAAGATTAATATACCCATTAGGCTTTTTTGTTTCATCTTCTTAAATCACCAGTTTTGGCGATTGGCTTGGATTAAATTTTTGGATGTTCTTGATATTCATTTAAAATCACTTTCTTTAAAAAATTACATTTAATTTTTTTAGGATTACAGCAGTTCCCGCTGTAAT
>DOIX01000385.1:0-15568 GCA_003511885.1 Cyanobacteria bacterium UBA11153 | reverse complement strand
TCATAAGAGCGGAAACCGCTGTAAGTTTGAGAATAGTCTATTTGCGATAGTTAATGGCTAATCGCTAATGACTAATTGCTAATCGCCAATCTACTCCCTATTCCCTATTCCCTATTCTCCATTCCCCATTAAGAATGAGCAGCGCGTTTTTCTTTAAGATAAGTAAATACTGACTTATCGCCAATGTCTGGTGGAATAGGTTGCACCACCTTACGGATAGCAAAGATGATAAACAAAACCATCCAAATACCCAGCAAAACCTGTTCCCCAACCATGGGCAATATACCTGCCAAGTGTCCCAAAAGTAACATAGGAACTAATGGTGTGAGAAACTTAGTTTCCAGGCGATTAAAGCAAAAAGCTTCCTTAAAATAAATTCCAGTTAACGCCGCAAAAGTAAAACCGATACCAAAAAGACTTGTGGGCTGATGGTAAACTGACAAAGCAAGTGGTTCCCTGCTAGAAAACGCGATCGCAATTGCCGCAATCGCACCAATACCCCAAAATAGTTGTAGTACTCGGTGTAAAGATTCCATATAAATATGAATTGCCACCAAGCTCACCCCTAACCCCAAACAAAACAAAGCATAGAGAGGAGTCAGGAGAGCCAAAAATGTTGGATTATCGCCCTGAAACAAAACCATAGCGCTACCAACAGCAAAGCTCAATGCTGCTAGCACCAAGCCAGTGCGGTATACAATTACGCTAGTGCGATCGTCCCTCGTAATCGTAAATTCTCCAAACTGCCCCTGATAAACCTCAGATTCCCACTCCTGTTGTAATGTCATAATCGATCCTCTGCCTTGATATATTTTAAGGATAGGACTGCTCCTGGAAGATAGACTAATCGTCCTCAGCAAAAATTAGCAATTAGCAATTAGCCATTAGCACTTAGCATTTTTAGCAACTAATCTGGCGATCGCTTGGGAGTAAAGCAAAACTGATCCCTAGCAATTTACCCGATCTATTATTTTTCAACTCGATCCTTTTAGTTATAGGGAGAGTACCACTTCGATAATTGTCCCCACCCCTAGCTGCAAGACAGACTCAGCACTACCGCCATTCACAGCAATTTCCACCCAACCGTGACTGCCAATCAGAGCAATCATTTCTCCTGGTGGTGCGCTAGAGTAGGTTAGACTACCTGAGATCTTGCGATCGCCAGCTATCACCCACCAAGCTTGTCCGGCTACTTCATTACCTGAGATATTGGTAATTAAGTTACCGAAATAGTCAATATATTGAATCGAACCCACAATTCCGATACTCTTTCGCTAACAGTTGCTAACAAATACATAAGTTGAGATACTCTCTCAACCAAGGCGTATCAACCAATGCACGCAGGAAAATCCCACGCGCACCATTTAGATCTCGGTTCATTCTTAAATCAGTAGAGGGAGACTTAATGGTTCTCGCTCCACCTAAGTTTTTGACAATTTCACCCGTCCATGAAACAGTTTTAGATGTATAAGCTTCGTTGCAGTCAATCACAACCTTAGATTGTTCCCACGCTTTCCACTTGAGAAACGTCTTGAATTCGTAATGACTCAGTGTCAAGATCTGTCTCACTGATTTATTTCTCAGCTTGCGGCGTGATTTAGACACCATATTAGAAGTTTCCAAGGTTGGCAACAGTATTACATCAAAATTATCAGTTAAAAACTTAGCTGTTTTATGATGTAATTCTTTGACCAAATTTTTGATTTTACAACTTAGCCTACTCGCTGCTTTTTTTAGCCGTCGTTTCTGTCTAGAAGGTACTTTTGAGAGCTTTGATATCAATTTGTCCAATCGAAAACATAGCTTCTGAATGTACAAATTAGAATCATTACCCAACCAAGCAAAGGAAGTCTCACTAAAGAATGTCATGAACGTCCGAACACCGGGGTCTAAGGCAACCACTCGACCTTGGTTCTCGGTCTTGAGTGGTTGCACTTTTTCAGAGACGATTAGATAATACTCGCCGTAAGCAAGTATCAATCTACCGTCACTGAAACTTGTTGGTAAACTTTCTTTCAGTTTAGATTTACCAAGAATAGAGTGGTAAATACCACAGTCTTTAATTGCCGATTTAGGGATAAAGACAGATTGTTTAGTGTCTTTCCGGCTCCGGAATTTACACTTTCTAATCTGTCCATCTTTCTTAAATCCCTTCTTAGCTGCTCTTACCGCAAGACAAGCATCTTTGATGGCAATAGATTTAATCTGAAATGGAACAGACTTAGCCCATTCAGGCAGGTCGTTTAAGATGCCTGTTTTAATTGCCATCCAATTAGCTTTAGTTTCCGGCTTTTGCAAGTACTTAATCGTTTTATTGTAGACAAACCTACTGACACCAAACCACTGTTTTAACAATGCCTTCTGGTCAGGGTTTAGGAATGTTCGGATCTTCCTTGATTTTCTTGCTGTAACTTCTGAGTCCGTGGATTCTACAAGAGAAGACATGAAGGATGGAGAGAAGATCTGCTGTGAGTTCGGTCTCTGGACAGTGTGCAGGATTTGAGAGAACCAAGATTCTCCCACCGTTTTGCTCTGCCATAAACTCGAATATTTCATAACCGAATCGGCACAATCTGTCTCGAGAGGCAACAACAATTGTGAGCTGATCTCCTCGCATAAGCCTGACCAATAGGGACTGCAATCCTTTCCGTTTGAAATTGAGTCCTGAGCCGATATCTTGGATGATTTCGGCGTTTGGGTAGAGAGATTGCATGTAAGCGACTTGTCGGTTGAGATCGTCTCGTTGCTTGGTTGAACTGACTCGACAGTAGCAAATAGTAGCAGTTCTAATTGTGCCGCACTGATAGGACTCGACATCGTAGAGTCTTTGCCCAGCTTCGTTTTTGATGCTTTTGATCTTCCCTTCATCTGCATATTTTCTCAATGTGTGTGGATGAAGACCCAGAAACTCGACCGCTTTTCTGAGAGGTATATATGCCATGAATATATATTAGCATATATAAACGAATATGAGCAAATAACTTACTGTGAGCTAACCCCTAACTGTTTGTGTTGGTGTCGGAATTTGCAGTTGTACTAAAGTCCCCACATCAATAATTTTACCCAATTTTTCTATCGGTACACCGCTAGCCAGATGTGCCCCTACAGGAGCAAAGATATCTCTGCCATGAAAGGTTTGACTCGGTGTAGCGGCGAGCCAGTATTCCGGATTCGTAAGCTCAACCACTTTCACAGGTGGGTTTTGACTCAATACACCACTTAATAAACCATTATCCGGTTCCACCAGAAAACCACTTTCTAATTGTACTGCGATCGCTCTCCGGTCACTTCCCACTCCCGGATCGACAACCGCAACATGGACTGTCCCCTTTGGGAAATATGAATAAGCATTCATCAAGTTAAATCTCCCCGCCACAATATCTTGTGGTGGAATCTCATGGGTAATATCCACCACCGTCAAGAGTGGATTGATTTGGGCAATGACACCTTTCATTACGCCCACGTAGACATCACGCAAGCCGAAATCACTTAAAAGAGTAACGATTTGTTGCAACATCAGGTGAATGGAGACTAGGGAGTGGTACAGCGGATACCCGGGAGGAGAGTTTTGAGTTAAAGCAACCGCCAGGGCGGTTAAGACTTTCTCAATTCCTCAAACCCTTAATTTTACAGGATTCTTCCCTAGCCCCACCACGGTATCCCCTGTTCCCATCCCCACTTTATGATAATTTCTGTATCAAATACTACTTTTAACTAGCCATCTGGATTATATTTATGCTAAGGTAAAAAAGTAGATAAATACATCAAGAAGCAAAAAAGGAATGTTTCCCATGAACAAGAATCTTCGTGAAAAAGCTCGCCAAGCCGCAGCCAGTCATGTCGATACCCTGAGAAAAAACCTGGAACATCGTCTGGAAATCGCTAGAGCCAATGGTGATGAAGCGTTGATTCGTCAGCTCGAAGCAGAAGCCAAGTATCTGCACCTGAAATAAACGTCCTGTCAGAGTTCATTCTCCCATCAGATCCAATTTGGCTAAATAAATGCTACAGATAACTAGATGGTTTGTGGCGAGTAGATAGTAGCTAATATCCAGTTTGGACAAAGAATTTATCGATTAAGCCTGAACTATTAGCTGCAAATCATCAGTAGCTTATGTAAATCCAAATTGAATCAAAGTCAAGATTTGATGAAATGTTAGGAAAAATTAACAAGGTTAGGACAATCGGCGAAGACTGTTGTCATGAGTAACGCCACATATAGCTGTTTTCAGTTTGATGGAGTACAGAAGAAAAACCCGGTTTCTTTGAGAAACTGGGTTTTTCCGTACAAGATAAGAGCTAATCTGTTTCTCTCCCCCCTCTCCCCTCTCCCCCTCTTCGGCTAGCTATACTGGTGATAGCGACACTAACAAATCACCACATTTAATTCTGCAAGGAAATAGCTATGGAAGGTTTAATTGCTCAAGCTTGGGCTGCTTGGCATCATGACAGTGGCTGGATGGCTTGGAATCTATTTTTAGCATTTATCCCACTGGCATTGAGTTTTTGGTTATTCCGCAGAAAATCAGCTTCACCTTCTATTTTTTGGTGGGTAGGTTTTGTTGTTTTTATCGCCTTTTTGCCCAATGCCCCCTATTTACTCACAGACATTGTTCACCTAATTGGTGCTATTCGCGCTCGCTATTCTATCTGGGTGGTTACCCTAGTGCTGATTCCCCAACATTTGAGTGTCATCTTGATTGGTTTTGAAGCTTATATTCTATCTTTAATTAATCAGGGGCACTATTTAAAACAGCAAAAGATGAGCCAATGGATTCTACCAGCGGAGTTGTTTACTCATGCACTCTGTGCTGTTGGTATTTATTTAGGACGTTTCTTGCGATTCAATAGTTGGGATTTAGTGACTCAACCGGACGATTTAGCTAGAATAATAATTAATGATTTAACTGCTAAACGTCCATTATTCGTAATGCTTGTTACATTCATAGTCCTGACGGTATTGTACTGGTTGATGAAGCAGGTAACTTTGGGCGTGATTATTAAAATACGTTATCGGAAGGCGATTGAGAAGTCAAGTTTAGAGAATTAATGGGGAGTGGAGAGTGGGGAATGGAGCATCCCAATTTGTCAAAGATATTCATTTTTTTGCCAAAGTTTTTACCCCCCCCAGCCCCCCTTGTCAAAGGGGGGAGACAGAATATAACCTGCATTTCTTCCCAATCAGGATGCTCCTGTGGGGAATAGCTATTTTTACACTCACCGATACTCTCACTCCCTAAACTAGATCTGGATCTATATTTAACTCTCGCAATTTTGCTGCTAATCTTTCGGCTCGTTGGGCTTCTGATTCAGCTCGTTGTTGAGCTAATTCTTTTTCCTGACGCTCGTATTCAGCTTCAGTTGGCACTAACTCTCCTTCAGCGGTAAAAAAACGCAAGATTTTTTGATTAATTCCTAGATATAACTCCAACTGCTGACTCCACAACCACCCTTCCTGATTTGGTTGTATCGGCTGATATTTGCCATCAATGAGATGAAACCCAGCGAATTCTAAAGTTTTTGGGTAAAACCAGAAATAGTCAGGAGTCCGGAATGTATCTTGATAGAGACTTTTCTTTTTACCTCTGTCAACTTCCGCAGTGCTATCAGAGAGAATCTCGATAATGACATTGGGATACTTTCCCTCTTCTGCCCAAACTACCCAACTTTTCCGCAGTTTCCTTTCTGTGCCTAATACGAGAAAGAAATCTGGGCCGCGAAAATCTCGCGATTTGATTTGCTCTGGATTGTAGTAAATAGTGAGGTTTCCGCTAGCATAGAAATCTTGGCGCTCGCGCCACCAGCAGTTAATACAGTTGATAAGTAAATCTATTTGTAATCGATGTATGTCACTTTCCAATGGTGGTTCATCACTCCATAAATCGCTAGGGGGAATGATAATATCTTCCCATGTTTCTTGGTGGATTTCTCTGTCTTGGGCGAGTGTCATGGCGATAGGGGAGTAATTGGCTGGGATGGGGTTATTCTATTCTACTACTATGTCACTGTAAGAATATCTATAGACAGTCCGAGGGAAAAAACTAAACTCGTGTAATTGGTAAGTTTAGCCAATTACTTAATTCTTGCCCTAACCATTCCATTTCTGCATTTGTTCCGGAAAGTTTATATTCCCTCGCTCCTGCCCAAATAATCAGTTTAGCATTATCATAACGATCGGTATTTTCTGAAGCTTCTATAGATATTTCCGGAATGTAGACTAATTTTTTAATATCCCGTCTTAGAGATGGACGGTGAGGATATTTTATACCAAATATCAGATCTATACTTGAACTAATGTGTTGTTCGCTAAAACGAATACATTTCCATCCTAATACACCATTCCATCTCGATAAAAGACTAGCACGATAAATTAGTAGCATAAGTAAGCCAAAGAAAATAACAGAAATAAAAATTCGTTCTGGTTTGGAATCAAACAAGATGCAAAATACTGAATAAATAATCAAACCTAAGCTCTCCAAGGGAGCTTGTGAATGAATTGGCATCAAAATTTCTAGATAATTTACATCTTTAGTTAGTTTGATTTTACTACCAGCAGGGTGGGTAATTTTCGGAATAGAAGTATCTCTTTGTGCAAGAGAATATTTGTCTATTAATTATTTCACCTTTTATGACTATCCCTGGTTATGGTAATTCTGTTATAGCTTTTTGCGACCTATGCGATCGCAATTGCCATAAATCGTTATATAACGTAAGTTGCTAGTTACAAATATTGACGGTTAGATCCCCCCTAGCCCCCCTTAAAAAGGGGGGAAATGGATTCAAAGTCCCCCTTTTAAAGGGGGATTTAGGGGGATCGACAAGATCTAAACTCATAACTAGCAACTTGGGTTATACTGTACTGATGGGGATTGTCGGGGCGAGTTTACCGCATAAATTATCCTGCCTCGCGATATCTTTGCTGGAAAACCCGCCCCTAGAGGATTAACTTTGTTCAATTCTTTGCACACCTTTGCGGATACCTTTGCGTTAAAAAGCACCACAAGATTAACAAACAGAATTATCCCATAAACCCTATTCCCATTCTATAGTTCCAGGTGGCTTAGAAGTAATATCATAAACCACCCGATTCACCCCCTTAACTTCATTGACAATCCGATTAGAAATTATTTCTAATAAATCATAAGGTACTCGCGCCCAATCTGCTGTCATCCCATCTTCACTAGTAATTAACCGCAAAACAATGGGATAAGCATAAGTCCGTTTATCTCCCATTACCCCGACACTGCGCACGGGTAACAAGACAGCAAAAGCTTGCCAAAAATCGTTGTAAACTCCGTGGCGATTAATTTCCTGACGAACAATTAAATCGGCATCGCGTAAAATATTCAATCTTTCGGCGGTAACTTCACCAATAATCCGAATGGCTAATCCTGGTCCTGGAAAAGGATGGCGCTGGACAATTTCTTCTGGCAAACCAATTGCTCTTCCCACTTTCCGTACTTCATCTTTGAAGAGTTTTCGGAGGGGTTCAACTAATTTAAACCGCAAGTCTTTAGGCAAACCACCGACATTATGATGGCTTTTAATTTTGACTGCTACTCGTTCACCTGTTTGGGGGTCAACATTAGTATCCGCAGATTCAATTACGTCTGGATAAAGGGTTCCTTGGGCTAAATAATCAAAGGGGCCAAGGCGTTTGGATTCTTCTTCAAAAACCTGAATAAATTCATGTCCAATCCGGCGGCGTTTTTCCTCGGGATCAGTTATACCATTTAATTGGGCTAGAAAGCGATCCCGAGCATTTACATATTCTACGGGAATGTGGAATTGCTCTTTAAATAGCTTCAAAAGACGTTCCGGTTCCCCTTTGCGCATGAACCCTTGATCGATGAACATGCAAGTCAATTGTTCGCCAATTGCTTTATATAGTAAAAATGCCAGAGTAGAGGAATCAACACCACCAGAAAGTGCTAAAAGTACCCGTTGATTTCCCACTTTGGCACGAATTTCTCTAATCGATTCTTCGACAAAAGCTGCTGTCGTCCAAGTGGGTTCGCAGTCACAAATATGGTAAACAAAATTGCGGATTAGTGCCAAACCGCCAATGGAATGTACGACTTCGGGATGGAATTGTACTCCATACAATTTTCTTTCATGATCTGCGATCGCACCACAGGGAGTATTATCTGTATGAGCCATAATTTCAAAGCCTTTCGGCAATTGATTGCAGGAGTCCCCATGACTCATCCACATTGTTGTACCTGCTTCTACATTAGTCAATAAATCCGTAGGATCGTCAATAAACAAGGCTGCTTTTCCATATTCTGCTTTTGGCGATCGCGTTACTTCCCCTCCTAATTGTTGTACCATCAACTGCATCCCATAGCAAACCCCTAAAATAGGTATCCCTAAATGCCAAATTTCTGGATCGCATAAGGGTGCGCCCTTATCATAAACTGAACTAGGTCCGCCAGAAAGAATAATCCCTTTGGGATTGAGATTCCGTAACTGTTCAGCCGTAGTACGATAAGAAATAACCTCAGAATAAACTTGAGTTTCGCGAATGCGGCGGGCAATTAATTCCGAGTATTGGGAACCAAAGTCTAAAATTACAATCATTTGGCGATGCAATTGATTTTGGAGAGAGGTAGTGTTTAAATCCTCTACAGATGAAGATGGGTTTTCTGTCTGGAGTGTCACTGCTGTGTCCCTGAAATTAATGAAGTGTACTGGTTAATCGCTACTCTCATATAGTTATGATGAGCGATTATCTGTGAGATTGGGGGATTTTATTGGGAAAAGTGGAGATAGCGAGATACTAGAAGTCAGCTTACTTCATCAACAATTATTTTCCCCTGGATAGAGGCGACACGCCTCTTCCTGAAAATCAGCCAAACCAAATCATGACAGCCAAAACCTACAATCGGTTTGGACAAAACCTGATGGCTGCTAGAGAGCTAGCTTAGAGATAGTCATACAAAGCTAGCACAATTGGGAGAGTAATGTAACACCTGTAGGGCTAGTAACAATAATTTTACGATTTCTGTCAAATAGCAGGGAACCCACTTGCACATCTTGCTCGCAGTGCTTGCGGATGTAGTCTTGGCAGCGTTTATCTATCCTAGCTGCGATCGCGCCATAAACTCTCTCTACCCAATTACTCCCTTCCCTATCATCCAATTGTCGCAAATACTTCAGTGCGGCATCAGCAGTCGGGCTAGCCAAAACATTCTGTAAAATAGGGGTAGGTAATCCCACTTTAGCGCAATGAGCTGTTAAAATTTCTAGCCGTCCATCTGCTAAGTGGTGATGAGTATGAAAAATTCCCCCTGCTAGTTTGATTAATTTGCCGTGATAACCAAACAATAAAATAGCTGGCACTTTCTGTAATCCTGCCTCTACTAATAATGGTCCTAACCAATTAGCCGTTTTCACTAATCTTTCTGGTGAAATACCCATTTTTTGCGCTAAGTCTAAGCCATTTTCCCCGATACAGAATACTAGGGATTGGGAAATAGGAAGCGGAGAGTGGGGTGAGGAAAAAGATGGGATTTGATTCTCTAATAATTTACTGGCTTTGTCTTGTATTTCTTTGCGATATACTTCTAATTGTTCTGGACTACTGAGAGGTTGGGAAATTCCTGTCGTACCTAGCAAAGAAAGTCCTTCCACTATACCAAAAGCCGCATTAGAAGTAAGTTGGGCTAGTTTTCGTCCTTCGGGTAGGATAATTGTGGCCTGAATTTTTTCGGTTGGTTGTAGTAAGGGAGTTAAATTTTCCCTGATTAGTTTATGAGCGTAACTATAAATTGCTGCTTTACCCTCTCGATGCAGTTGTTTTCCGATTCCTTCACCTCCCATTATTTTTACTTGTTCTTCTTGTGCGGGGTTTCCCCATTCCACAACTGCCCAAATTGGTGTATTGCGAGTAAGATCGAGATTATCTCCGGGATGGCTGCGAGTAATTGCTAGTGCCATACCTTCTCTAATTCCCCCTACTTGCTCTATGGGAATTTCTGCTATTTCTGGAGGTTCAATTAAATTTACCGATACGGTATTTAGAGGTTTCTGTTGGCGCAACCAATGGAATGCAGCAATTGCCGCAGCGGTAGCAAATACTGGTAAAGTATATCCAGATTGAATATTGGTCATTTTGGCGGTATTATTAATGGTTAATGGCTAATAGCTAATCTATTTAGCGATCGTGATACATTAAATCTGGTTAGCAGTAAGCGCTTTAGGGCTGAAGCGCTTACTACTAACAAGGCAATTAAGGATCTGAGAAATTAGAGACTATTCTCTCGTAAATTTTGCACCTCATCAACGGTAAGTCCTGTAATTTGACTAATAGTTTCATTATCAAGTAAAGCGAGAGATTTTCGGGCAATTTCCAACTTCTCTTCTTTTTTACCTTCAGCTTTACCTTCAGCTTTACCTTCAGCTTTACCTTCAGCTTTACCTTCTGCTTTACTTAAAGAGATAGCTCCTTGTTGATCGTATATAAACATTTCTCTCCGTTCAACTTCTTCCATCTCTTCACGAGTTAAGTTAGCTTGATTAGCAATTTCAAAGGCTTGATGAATTTCGGGAATAGTATCCATTTTCTCTGGAATATAAGTCAAACTCCTAGCATATTTGAGAAAATAAAGCCATTTATCAGCCAGAGTTTCTAGTTCCTCTATTTCTTTGGTAAACTTGGGTAGCTCAACGAAGATTAAGCGAATATTATTGTCAGTATATTCAAAATTGCTGGTTTCTTCTTTATAAATGAAACGAGAAATTAGTTCCTCCCTTTTAGCAAATATCTTAAAATCTGTAATCGTTAAGGCAATCACAGGCTTGAGCATTCGGTAGCCTTGTCCTGATTCTAATTGAAAGGCGTAAGTTTTAGCGGCATTGTACAAAACTCGTTTGCCAAAAGATTCTACGTTTAATACCTGCATCTCAATAATGACTGTTGTGCCATCTATCAGTTTAGCTTTGACATCCAAATAGCTATCTTTTAAGCCTGCCAATGCTGGGGGGAGGTTGGGATTGATAATTTCTAATTCTTTAATGGTATCATGACCATCATAGACTAGGGCATTAAGAAAGCTGATCAGGATATCTTGGCTTTGAGATGAACCAAATATTTTTTTAAAGGCGTAATCGGTTTTGGGGTTAATAAACATCATAATAGCGATCGCAGATGAAATTTATCAATACTATACTAGTATAGTCCGCTATTTTGATGAATGACAACTTCCATGACAGGCGCGAAAACTGGAATCAGTATTTTACCAAAAACGCGATCGCGCGAAAAAATGAGTCAAGCGCTATCATTGGTCATAGATGACCAATTGTATCTAAGCTCATGCTTCCAGCCAAAGGCAGACTCAAATATTATCCCCTAGAAGGAGAAGACAATAATATAGGATGGTTAATTCTGGAATGCGATCGCGATCTCAGTTTATACTACTGTTGGTTTGTCCAAAGGAAATTGGGGCTGCGATTGCAACACCCCAGGCTGGGATCTCATATAACTGTAGTAAGAGGGGAAATTGTCAAGAATCTGTTGAGATGGAGTGCCTATCCAAGTCAAGAGATTAATTTTTACTACTCTAATGAGATTAAGACGAATGGCAGATATTGGTGGTTAAATGTCTATGCTCCTTGTTTGATGTCCATCCGCCAAGAATTAGGCATAGAAGTAACGCCGGAATTCGATTTTCATGTCACGATTGGCGTTTGGGTTTAGGAATGAAGAGGGCGACAAGAGAGGAGTGTAACTCTTATTCCTGGTACTTTTCCCCAACTGAATCAGCGCTCGAATCTAATTTCCGTCAAGATTTCAGACTTACTTATACAGCAAGCATTTATGTCAATCCCAATGTGGCAGTGGCGATAACTTATTCCTCATGCCCCATGCCCCACTCCCCATTAATAGACATAACAAATGATATCCATAAAAAGATCTCCTCACTACCCCTGCATGTGGAAATTCCCAAGACAATGGCTGGGCGTGTTGCCATGGAACGATATACTAACTAAGAGATTGGCAAAAAATCTTCACAATCCAGTGACTATGTGTACCGACTTGTCTAGTGTAATTACTTGTAACCGCCAATGAACGCAGGAATTGACCTCCAAGGAACTTTTATACAATCGCTTAGGGAGTTTGGCATTCCCGCCGGAGTAGCCAAAGCCATCTGGATGCCCTTACCGATGTTTCTGATGATTATCGGTGCTACAGTGGGAGTTCTCGTCTGCGTCTGGTTGGAAAGAAAAATTTCCGCCGCCGCCCAACAACGGATTGGTCCGGAGTATGCTGGGCCATTAGGAGTACTCCAGCCAGTAGCCGATGGCTTGAAACTAGTCTTCAAAGAAGATATTATCCCAGCCAAGTCAGACTCATTACTCTTCACCCTCGGGCCAGTACTGGTAGTGATTCCAGTCTTTCTGTCTTACCTGATCGTACCCTTTGGACAGAACCTTGCGATCGCCAATGTAGGTACGGGGATATTCTTATGGATTGCCCTCTCTAGCATTCAGCCGATTGGCTTACTCATGTCAGGCTATTCCTCCAATAATAAGTATTCCCTACTCGGAGGATTGCGAGCAGCCGCTCAATCAATTAGTTACGAAATTCCCCTCGCCTTAGCCGTTTTAGCCGTAGTCATGATGTCCAATAGTCTTAGCACTATTGATATCGTCGAACAGCAATCCGGTTACGGTATCTTAGGATGGAATGTTTGGCGACAACCCCTAGGCTTTATCATCTTTTGGATTTCCGTCTTAGCCGAATGCGAAAGACTACCTTTTGACTTACCAGAAGCAGAAGAAGAATTAGTCGCAGGATATCAGACAGAATACGCCGGGATGAAATTCGGATTGTTTTATGTCGGTTCCTACGTTAACTTAGTGCTATCAGCTTTATTAGTTGCTGTTCTCTATCTCGGTGGCTGGGAATTTATTATTCCTATCGATCAATTAGCAGGTTGGTTAGGTGTCAGTGAAACTAGTGCTTGGTTGCAGGTGATTACCGCATCATTAGGTATTACCATGACTCTGCTCAAAGCCTACTTCCTCATCTTTATCGCCATTTTACTCCGTTGGACAGTACCCCGCGTCCGCATCGACCAACTATTAAACTTGGGCTGGAAATTCCTCCTCCCCATCGGCTTGGTTAATTTACTCCTAACTGCCGCCCTAAAATTAGCCTTTCCTTTTGCTTTTGGTGGTTAGATAATTGTTGTTGGTTGTGAGTTGTTGGTTATTCTTTATTCGTTATGCGTTGTTGTGGTAAGACATAAAAACCCCAAACCAACAACCAACAACTAAAAACCCAGGACAAACAACAAACAACTAAAAACAAAAAACCAAAAACAAACAACACGAGAGAGAGACACCCAGACTATGCAATTTCTCAAACAAATTGGCAGCTATGCCAAAGAAGCAGTTCAAGCAGCGCGTTATATCGGTCAAGGTTTATCAGTTACCTTCGACCACATGCAGCGTCGCCCCATTACTGTACAATATCCTTACGAAAAACTCATTCCTTCGGAACGGTATCGGGGTCGGATTCACTTTGAATTTGATAAATGTATTTCTTGTGAAGTTTGCGTCAGGGTTTGCCCGATTAACTTACCCGTTGTAGACTACGATTTTGATAAAGCTAGCAAGAAGAAAAAACTCAAACACTACAGTATTGATTTCGGAGTTTGTATCTTCTGTGCTAACTGCATCGAATATTGTCCAACCAACTGTTTATCAGCAACAGAAGAATACGAACTTTCCACCTACGATCGCCACGAGCTAAACTACGATAACGTCGCATTAGGACGGTTACCCTACAAGGTAACAGAGGATCCAATGGTGACACCTTTAAGGGAATTTGCTTACCTACCCAAAGGTATCATCGAACCTCACGATTTACCAGCAGGTGCCCAACGTGCAGGTATGCGCCCAGAAGAAATTGTCAAACAAATGGCAGCCACGAGTCAAGAAAAAGCCGATAGTTAATGGCTAATGGCTAACTAATGGCCAACGGCTAATGGTCAAATGCTAATTGGTAATGGTTGTTTGTTTTTGGTTGTTTGAGAAATAACAAGTGAGAAACCTCTTCTACAACAATTAGCCCCTAGCCTTTAGCCCCTAGCCCCTAGCCCCTAGCCAATAGCCCCCAGCCAAAAGGAGATTAAAGAATAGTGAATCTAGCCCAAGGTGTTCAGTTTGTTTCATTTGCCATCCTCGCTGTGATGATGATTGGTTCAGCATTAGGTGTAGTTTTGCTGGGCAATATCGTTTATTCAGCATTTTTATTAGGTGGTGTTTTAGTTAGCATGGCGGGGTTGTATCTCTTGCTGAATGCTGATTTTGTCGCCGCAGCACAACTTCTAGTTTATGTAGGTGCAGTTAATGTTCTGATTTTGTTTGCCATCATGTTGGTAAACAAGCGAGAAGACTTTAAACCCATGGAAAACTTGTGGATTCGTTCCGCTTCAACAGCAGGAGTCTGTGTGGGATTATTTGGTCTTCTAGGGACAATGATTCTGGCTACAGGTTGGTCAGTTAAAACTGATTCTGCTCTCATAATTACCAATCCTATTGTGGAAATTGGCAAGCATTTCTTTAGTGACTTTTTGCTGCCTTTTGAATTAGCTTCCGTCTTGTTGTTAATGGCAATGGTGGGAGCAATTATCCTCGCTCGTCGCGATTTTATTCCCGATTTATTTGCACCAAAAGACAGAGAAATTGAAACCAACTTAACTTTGCCGGAACGCCCACGGGAATTGGCTTCTATAGGTAGCGATTCTCCCAAAGTGAATCGTTAAATTTATTTGTTATTTGGGGATGGTTATCTGTTGTTGGTGAAGTTAAAGCTAAAAAGCAATTAACAAAAAGCAAAAAAAGACTACCTTAACCAACAACTAGCAACCAACAATTAACAACTAATACTAATTTCCGAAAATAGTGTCACACATTAACCCCCCTAACCCCCCTTAGTAAGGGGGAGTCAGAATGGCAAGGTAAGGGAGGAGTCAGAATGGCAAGTGTAGCAGTTATTAAGGAAATTAGGACAACAACCAACAACTAACAACCAACAACAAATTAGAATTCATGGAACTCCAACTTCAGTACTTTTTACTCCTAGCTGCTGCTTTATTCTGTATTGGTATTTATGGATTAATTACCAGTAGGAATGCTGTGCGGGTGTTAATGTCGATTGAGTTACTGCTGAATGCAGTAAACTTGAATTTAATGGGGTTCTCTAATTTTGTCGATCCTCAAGATATTAAAGGTCAAGTTTTTACTACGTTTGTGATTGCGGTAGCCGCTGCTGAAGCCGCTGTTGGGTTGGCGATTGTCTTGGCAATTTACCGCAACCGCGATACGGTGGATATGGAACAGTTTAATTTGCTCAAGTGGTAATCAGAAACCCGGTTTCTTTGAGGAACCGGGTTTCTTGGTGTAATATAGCGGTTCTCAGTTGTATGGAACACAATCTTATTTTTAACGCAAAGGTGCGCAAAGGTACGCGCCAAGGTACGCAAAGAAAAGAGTGGATTTGTGGGTGTGTTCCACCCATTTGAGAAATGCTATAGTTATATAGGGCTTGCTGTATAAG
>DOIX01000429.1:15937-35575 GCA_003511885.1 Cyanobacteria bacterium UBA11153 | reverse complement strand
CTAAGCTGAAAGCCTCTAAACAAGAGCTTTACAGCATTTTTTGATCTAATCTCTTAGGCAAGAAATCGATATTACGAGCGGAATTTTCGTAACTATCATGAAAAAAGTCAAGGGAAAACTCCGAACTCCGAACTCAGGTGATTATTAGTCAAGACCGACGTATTACTTGACATGCTACAAACCGAAGTGCGGAATGTGGGTTAGGAATCCTCAGAAAATCAAGATTTTAGCAAACTACAGATCCTGCCATTTCGGGAACTTTTTCATACCCGAAATTTTCACTTTTTTTGAGTAATCTTCTAAATTATCGGCTCAGATACGGTCATGACTATGTTCCATACACCCCGCCCCCCCATTTTAGCCGCCCCCAGTTTGGACACAGACTTCAGCGTCAGGAGCAAGTCTAGCGCTTGGCTATCGTCGATACAGGAGCAAGACTGATGAAAAAGTGCCCCCATTGTGCGCGGAAGTTAGTACTCCATATTCATAACAAACGCCTCTATTGGTTTTGTTCTCGATGCAATGAAGAGATATCGACTCAAGACGATGACCAAACTCTAATGGCAAAGGCTCAAGTTGTTAAACCTCTTCAGGAAATCTTATCTTCAGGAATCTTTAGCCCCGCCGAGTCATCGCTGAGTCATCGCTTCAGTTATGGCTCCTGCCTTGATGGAATCGAGACGGATACAACTGAGCAATCGTTCAGGATATCTTGATATAATACAGTCTTGATAGTCAATTAGTATTCCGTTCTACGATCGGGAGCTATCGCGCTATTCCCTAGCGTATTTACAGCCAATATCTGTAAGCATTAGTGCCAGGAATCATCCCGATTGGCAAATTTGTAACTACACCAACTGGAACTACTATATTTCTATGAGCCAGTCATGAGGAAATTATGCTCCAATAAAATCATAGATGGAAATTTTCTCAACTCCTTACCTCCTCAAATTGTCAAGTACTAGTAAACACAATTGATTTTTCAATAGGACAGAGCCATGAGTAAATTAGTGTTAGTTATTGAAGATGATGAGATTGTCCGCGCATCCATTTTCGATCTCCTGGAAATGGAAAATTTTAATGTTGTCGGTGCTGGTGATGGAGTCTCTGCCTTAAGTTTAGCCCGCGAAGTTAAGCCAGATGTGGTTCTTTGCGATATGTATATACCCGAAATCAATGGGTGTGGGGTACTTGAGGAATTACGCAAGACTTGGAGTCGAGAAGAAATGCCTTTTATTTTATTTACTTCTGACTACGATCCAGAAATTCGTAATCGTGCTTTTGCATTGGGAGCTAACGATCTCATCCTCAAACCATTGGACATTGATGACATATTGAATTCAGTTTACAAGGCGACAGGAATTACTCCTCAATCACCTCAATAAAATATTGCGAATATAACCCCACTTTCCATCAATTTTGACAAGAGCTAATCTTTGATAAAATGATTTCACTTCTTCAAATTCAGGAGGGATAATGGATGTTCCTGTTTTATCTATATATCCCCACTTATCATCAATCTTGACTGCTGCTAATCCTTCTTTAAAGGGTGCAAAATTATCAAATTTTGGCTCAATTATAAGTTGTCCTGTAATATTAATGTAGCCCCATTTGTTGGCAATTTTTACTGCTGCTAGCTCTTCAGAAAAATAACTGCCAGTATCAAAATTTGGTATAATAATTAGTTTACCTGTTTTGTCTATATATCCAGATTTGATCGTAGAAGAATTAGTTGGATTGGGATTAGTTGGAGAATTGGTAGGCTCTAGATTAATTATAAAATTAGTTGGATTGGGATTAGTTGGAGAATTAGTTGGATTGGGATTAGTTGAGGAATTGGTAGGATTAGGACTAATAGGGGAGTTGGTAGGCTCTGGATTACTTGGATAAATTATCGCCACTCTAGCTAATCCTTGAGCAAAAGAATCTGCCTCATCAAACTGCGCCGGAATTACTAATATTCCCGTCGGATCGATATATCCCCACTTACCCCCTACCTTAACTGCCGCCAACCCTTCACTAAAAGAATTAGCAGCTTCAAATTGTGGTGGAATTACCAGTTTCCCTGTCTTGTCGAGATAGCCATATTTATTAGCTATTTTTACCAAAGCTAATCCTTCCGAAAAAAACTCAGCCTCATCAAACTGTAACCTACTAATCAGCCCCCCATTTTTATCGATATAGCCCCATTTATAACCCATTTTCACTCGCGCTCTTTCCTCTTGAAAAGAATCAGCCCAATCGAATTGAGGCTGATTTACCGATTTTCCAGATAAGTCAATATAGTTATATTTGCCACCAACTCGGCGATGGGTAAAGCCACCAGCTTTAATCGCCGATGGATTAAAAGGAACGGATTTAGAGTAGACATTAGCTCGCAAAACTTTGCCCAAAGCATCATTATCTTCCCGCAATCCCTCATAGAAGAATAAGACTTCCCCATTAATTCCGCGATCGCGATTATACTGAATTGACTGCAATAATAGTTCCGGATTGCTCCGATAAGCACTAACTTTAATCAACATACCAGGAATAACAGCAGGTAATTGTTGAGGTATAAATTGCTCGTTAACTAATCTATCTACAAGTTGTTTATATCCAGCAAAATCTCGGCGATATAATTGAGGATGGATAATATCAACCAATCCTCTATCCATCCAACTTTGACTATCTTGAAGGTATTCTTGTAATCCCCAAGGATAAGGACTAGGTGCAAGAGAAATAATCAAATTTGGATTTATATTAATAATTTGCTGGTATAGATTAGTTAAAAAATCTGTCAGTACATCGGCACGCCATTGCAACCATTGAGAGTCTTTGGGGTTAGTGGGTGGATTTTGATTAAATTGTTGAAAATATCGGGCAACAGTTTTGGCATCGTATCCTCCTTCTGAAGGTAAGGCAGGGAATCTATCGTCTCCCTGAATTCCAGCAATATCGTAATTTTGAATAACTTCTAGCATTAAACTGAGGAGAAATGTTTGGACTTCAGGATCGAAAGCATTCATCCAATCAAAGTTATTTTTTTTCAGTAAATTACCACTAAAATCTCGTCCAGCCCAATCTGGTTTTTTGGTAATTAAACGTCCCCCATTTTGGTTGAAAGAACTAGAAAATCCGTACTCAAACCAAGGAATTACTGCTAATCCTACCCGTTTAGCTTCCGTAACTATTTCTCCCAAGGGATCTCTACCTACAAATCGCCCATCTATCTCCAATCCAAAGTTTTCTCGCATAATGCGACTGGGATAGAAAGTCGCACCATTATTCCAAACAACAGGAAAAACCACATTGAATCCGCTTTGGGCGAGAAAGTTCATTGCTTCAACAATCTTTTGTTTTGAGTTGAAGACTTGGCTATTAGTTGTCGTTAGCCAAACACCACGTATTTCTGAAATGTTGGGAGGAGATTGGTTTAATTCTATGGTATTTTTTTCGATTTTATTTTGATAGCTTCTGACTAAGGCTATTCCTTCCGAAAAAGTATTGGCTTCGTCATGTTGAGGTGGCAGGATAAATTTGCCAGTTTTGTCAATATAACCCCATTTCTCCCCAACTTTTACCCTGGCTGTTTCTTCAGTAAAGGAATCTGCTTCATCGAATTGGGGTTTAATTGTCAGTAAATTGAGGGCGACAATATAATCTAAGGGAACACCAGGAAGATTTAAGGCGCGACAAAGTAAGGCAGCGATTTCTCCTCTAGTAGCATTTTGATTGGGATTAAGTCGTCGGATATTGGGATAATTAATAACTAGATATTTTTGGGTAGCAGTAGCGATTGCCTTGACAGCATATTTGGGAATAGCAGCCACATCATCAAAATACTGATTGAGGATTTCAGTTGGCGTAGTATTGATATCGTACTGTAAGCCGCTGACTAGGGCAACTAAGGATTGGACTTTGGGAATCGGTTGATTTAGTTTAAAAGTACCATCGGGATATCCTGAGAAAAAACCAGCACGGGTAACAAATTGAATCGCTAAATTTGCCCAATGATTGGCGGGTACATCCTTAAAAGTAACTGAATTTTTAATGGGTGCGGCGTTGGGAAAAGCTTTGTTTAATAAAACCGCAAATTCAGCGCGGGTAACGGGGTTATTTGGTTTAAAAGTATTATCAGGATAGCCGCCGACAATTTTACGGTTAAATAGTTGGCGAATAGAGTCTTTCGCCCAATGGTTTTGGATGTCTGACAGAATTCCTAAATTGGACATTTGAGAGGAATGGGGAGTGGGTAGACAGGATCGATTATAATCAGATTAAACCATAAAGCCTCTTTTAGCTCAAAAACCTGGTATTTTTTCAGAAAGATTTGGGTTAAACTGAGATCTTTCACCATTCGCGATAACCCGGCAGTGTTTCAAACCACTGCCTCATAGCTGAAGTCAGTTAAAACTGACTGGATTATCCTTTTAGTCCATTAATTCACCCATTTTGGATTGCCCTTTAGGATGGAGATGTGCTTCGGGATTTTCGATTAAGATTAGTGTACCAGGAGTTGATGCGAGTACGGCGACAATAATTGGTAGAGTGTAGCTAATGCCAAAGCCAACATTGGTGGCACGGTAGGGGTTGCCATCTCCGTAAAAGTATTTGATACTAATCAAATCAATATCAGGTTTCGGTTCAAGCCTGATTTTTGTACCTGGACTGATTTCGCCCATCCATGCTTCTACTTGATCTATTAACAACTTTGATGGAGTTTTTGGATCTTCGATTCCCCTCTGCAAAAGTTTTACCTTGGGATGACTCAACCTATTACTGAAAATCGGTTTCTCCTGATTAACCCAAAGAAAGTGTGCTGCATACTCACCACTGATACCAAGTTTCCCAAGCTGGCGTACTTGGAAATCTGACATGGGAAAAAATGTACGAGAACCTATACGTTCCGCTTGAAGATAATGGAAGTTATTGCCGAAAAGATTTGATTCATATACGACTGAATTAACTGCTGGTGAGGTACGATTCAATACATCTACCTCTGAATCGTAGTTGAAAGACCATATTCCATTTGTTTCATTTTCCAAAACAATCTCAAAACTGAGTTGATCTGCTTTACTTGCTCCGTCAAAAAAGACATCCTTAGCTGTACCAATATTAACTAGCTCACCATTTAAAGCCAAACCTGTCTTTTCCAATAATTTTTGTTGGTAAGATTGGCGTAGTAACATTAGTGCTTGCAGCACAGAAGATTTACCGCTGCTATTGAGACCAGATAGTAGGGTAAGTGGTCTAAAGGCAAGAGACTGCTCTTTAAAAGGCTTGAAATTTTTTAAGGATAGTGATGTAATCATTGCAGAATTTCTTGGATTATTTTTTCAATTGTACTAAATCGATACTCGACCTTAGTCGCTGCTTGAGAGATGGACAGCAAAAAATCTTTGTCATTATCTACCAAGTTACTAAACCTATTAATTAATTCTGTACTTCTGATTTTTAATATTTTAATCTCTTCATCAGTCAGATCGCTTAAATTTACTGACCAGGCTTCAAACAAGGCTTTATTAACGGGATACTTTCTTTTCTGGTTATGAGATATTTTGCGAAAAGCATCTTTGCCAAAAATTTCATGAATAGCCATCATTGCCTTTTTGAAGTTACTTTCAATATTTTTCAATGTTTCATCAGGAAGCTTATTAGTTTTAGCTAAGGCTTTTGTTAGAAAAGCATCTCTCTTGTCTTCTTTGAAATCCTTATATGAAGTCAAATAGAACGCTAAGAAACCAAGTATAAATTCCCGATCGTCCATACGCATTTTTCTAGTATTGCCTAACGGAACTACCTGTTGGAATTCTCGAGATGCAGCGAGATCGGCTAAAAAACGTGCGGCTTTACCGGGATTGAGAGCATGGCGAAGTTCTTGGGGTGATAGAGGTTCTCCTCCTGTATTAATGCGTTTAAAAATATTATATTTAACTTCAGGTGGTGTACCTCTGTCAATCAGATATACTGTAACTTGAGTTTCTTCGATACGACGCTGGTATCTACGCTCTAGTTTTTCAAATGTTTTCCCCTCAAGATTTTTCAGATATTCTAATCCAATTAGTTTAAGTTTTTTATCATTAACAAACTGCTTCAGGGCAAATAGTCTTTGGATGCCATCTACCACTAACCATTTATCTTCATCAGTTGCGTCTATGTAGAATGCTGGTAGTGGAATCCGAATAATAATCGATTCAATCAGTCTGCTTTGAGCATCAGGTTTCCATATATTTGCATGACGCTGAAAATCAGGTGCTAAGTCAAGAGCCTCTTCATTAATTCTTCTCAGTAATTGCTCAATTGTTGGTTCTCTGGTAACAATGTTAATTTTATCAGGATCGTAGATAATTTGATCTTTTTCATATTCTTCCTCTTCATTTTCCTCTTCTGCTAAAATGTCTTCGTCAGTTAATTCTGTACTTCGAGTTGTCAATTTTGTCACGGGGCGTACTCCTTGACGTTAAAATTAATTAACTCATCTGCTGGTAATACTTTGTGGTACTATATCAGCTAATGGGAGAAGATAAGATAATACACTTAGATTGTACCATTTCTCAGAATTAGCGGTTACAGTTTCCTAAATGCGCGATCGGAATAATAGGGTTTAAGAAATCCCAAAATCGTTCCCCGTTCCCTACCCCCACGAAAAGACTTTTTCAGCAAACCTTATATAATTTCAGGGTGAGGGGTGTCACCCCCTGTTTTGTGAGGAATTTATAAAGAAATTCCCAGTCAATAGGATTTATAATGTTATATTTCAGTGTATCAAGTAGCATTATACATAACATCTGAGCGCAAAACGTACTTACGTCCCTCAATCACTGGACTCCCCTCATGTAGTAAATCATGGACAAAGCACAAAGCCATTCCTGTCACAGGAACCACAGAAATATCGCCAGTATTAGCATAATAAGCAGGAAGATAAAAACGAGTCGCACCCCCTTGAAAACCCTCATTGAGGTAAATCATGAAAGTCAATAAACTCTCTTCTTGATGACTGCGCCGATAGCAACCATCATAGTGTGGTGCAAATTTTTGACCTGGATCGTACCGATAGAATCGGAAACGTTCGTTTAATCCAATCGCTTGCCATTTCCCAATAGTCCTGGGAATATAGTTTGACACCTTTTGCCAAAGGTTTAAAGCAAGGATGGGATCGTCGAGAATTACCCGATCGTTATTGCGGATATCTGGACGCATCTGAAAACCTCGGTGAGTGGTAATTGGGGCTGGTGTGTAGCCAATCTTTTCTGTTAATGAAATATATTCATTACATTCTGCTGGTGAAAGAATATCCGCAATTGTGAAAATATTTCCTGGTACTAAAACATTTTTGGTCATCGATCCACTGTAAAGTAAGTTAACTTAATTCTACTAGACTAGGGCTATGTTAACAATTCGATAATGCGATTCATCTCTCTAAAGTTATTGTCCCTACATATTCTAAAATCGAGAAAATAATCAATTTTTTCAAAACAGCAATAAAAATACTGAGTCCGATTATTACTTTTGTTGTTTTACTCTATAGATATTGGGGTGACTTGTCCAAAATCATAAAACAGCTTTTGTAGAATAATTAAAAATTTTACCTCTACAAACCAAGATACCCGACTTCTCGAAGAAGTCGGGTATCTAAAACTCCCCTCTCCTCGCAGGAGAGGGGGCAGGGGGAGAGGTCAAACCTTCGCTTCTTCCCTCACCAATTTATCCCAACCCAAATCCTTCAAACTACTATTGCGACGCAATGGGCGAGTAGCCAATTCCAAAATATCCCGCGCATTAGTAAACCCGTGAATTTGAGCAAAGGTAAATTCAACAGACCATTTTGTATTAATCCCCCGCGCTTCCAACGGATTCGCATGTGCCATACCCGTAATTACCAAATCCGGTTTCAACTCATAAATCCGTTGAATTTGATTGTAATTATCCGGTTTTTCGATAATTCTGGGCATAGGTACGCCCATTTCCTGACAAGTCTTTTCTAAGAAGGCTAATTCCGCTGCTTGATAGCGCTTATCCATGTAAGGAATGCCGATTTCCGGACAAGTCATCCCGCAACGAATTAAGAAACGCGCTAAGGAAATTTCTAGTAAGTTATCGCCCATAAAGAAGACAGACTTACCGCGAATTAATTTGATATAGTCTTCCAAACTAGCCCAAATTTGTGCTTCTCTTTCGTCTAAACCTTTGGGTTCAATTCCGAATACTGAACAAATCTTTTCAATCCAAGCACGAGTACCATCTGGTCCAATTGGGAATGGTGCGCCAATTAATTTGCACTTGCGGCGGCGCATTAAAGTAGTAGCGGTACGAGATAGGAAAGGATTGACACCAGACACATAATATCCTTCCTCTAATACTGGTAATTCAGTATATCTTTTGGCAGGTAACCAGCCGGAAACTTTTATTCCCTGTTTCTTTAATTCCAGAGTTAAATTCGTTACCACTGGATCTGGCATTGAGCCGAATAATACTAACGGTGGATGATCCACATATTCTGACTCTTCGGCTACTACTTCTTCTTTCTTCCGTCCGAAATTAAGGAGTTTAGAAATAGCATTTCTTTCTTCTTTTTCGGTTTCCTTAACTGGCGCTTGGTTGGGACATTTGTGAACCATCGCTGCTAAGACAGTATCTTCACCTTGGGTAAAGGCATAGTCTAAACCATTAGCACGGGCAGTTACAATGGGAATCCCAATTTCTGCTTCTAATCTGGGGGCTAATCCTTCCAAATCCATCTTAATGATTTCAGTGGTGCAAGTGCCAATCCAAACGATTACACTAGGATTGCGATCGCGTTTTATTTGCACGCACAATCTTTTCAATTCCTCGTAATCATTCAGTTGGGCGGAAATATCACCTTCTTCTAATTCTGCCATGGCGTAGCGGGGTTCAGCGAAAATCATCACTCCCATGGCATTTTGCAGGAAGTAACCGCAGGTTTTTGTCCCGATGACGAGGAAGAAGCTATCTTCAATTTTTTGATATAGCCATGCGACGCAGCTAATGGGGCAAAATGTGTGGTAATTTCCAGTATCGCATTCAAATTCTAAGGCTTGGGGTGTTTCAATCGCTGTCATGAAAATTTCTCCTTGTTTTTATAAGGATGTTTTAGGGTATTTATTAGTTTCGCAGCGGATGATTTGTAATCGTCGGGGGGTATCCAAATCTTTTTTTTAACGCAGAGGTACGCAGAGGTTTGCACAGAGGTACGCAGAGGTTTTTTGGAGAGTTGGGTAATCATCCGCTGCGGAGTATTAGACCATCATTAGATCTAGTTCTTCTTCTTCTTTGGTTACTTTGGGTTGTTGGGGATTGAGGTAAAAATCAGACAGCAAAGAGAACAATTCTCGATCTGGTGCGTCGTTGGGGACTACTCCTTCTGGTTGTGCTAAGATTTGGTCGGCGATGTTTAGGTAGTAATCGCAAACGTAGTTTAATGAGGGATCTGTTTCTGCCATTTCAAATAAGGTTTTACCTTTGACGCGAGAAACTCGAATGTCTTCAATTAATGGGAGGATTTCTAGTACTGGCATGGGTACTGAATCGACATATTTATTGATTAAGTCGCGTTTGGAGGTGCGGTTACCAATTAATCCGGCTAAACGGAGGGGATGGGTGCGGGCTTTTTCTCTTACTGATGCGGCAATTCGGTTGGCAGCAAATAGGGCATCGAATCCGTTATCGGTGACAATCATGCAATAGTCGGAATAGTTTAATGGTGCTGCGAATCCGCCGCAAACTACGTCGCCTAATACGTCAAAGAGAATAACATCGTATTCGTCAAAGGCGTTTAATTCTTTGAGCAATTTTACGGTTTCGCCTACTACATAACCGCCGCATCCTGCACCTGCGGGGGGACCACCTGCTTCAACGCAATCTACGCCACCATATCCTTTATAGATTACATCTTCAGGCCATACATCTTCGTAGTGATAATCCTTTTCCTGAAGGGTGTCGATAATGGTGGGAATTAAAAAGCCAGTTAGGGTAAAGGTGCTATCGTGTTTCGGATCGCAGCCTATTTGTAGCACTTTTTTACCACGTCTGGCTAGGGCGACTGAAATATTGCAGCTTGTAGTGGATTTGCCGATACCGCCTTTTCCATAAACTGAGAGTTTCACGTTTCGTAGTCTCCTATCGTTTGGATCAAAACTGGACTTTTCTTCTATTTGCGCTTTGCAGGAGGGGTTTGCAATCGCGAAGCCTGCCTGGGCAATCGCGAAGCTTGCCTTGGGCATCGCTTCTTTTCTCGTGTTGTTTGCATTATTAACCAAGTTCACGGGAAATAAAAGGGCACTTTTTCTTGGTTTGGGGTTTAAATCCCTTTCATTAGATGGATTATCTCGCTTACTATCCTTAATCGCTTACCAGAGTCTATAAGTCTCTTTTCCGATTAAATTTATAATTTTGTGTTCTATATCTATATAAATAGGAACAAAAGACAAAAACATCTATTTTGCCGCTAAAGGCTTAAATTTACGTTATTTCAGCCATTAGCGGGATTTGGTCATCTTTACTGCTAATGGCTTCTGGAGATAGGCTGGGGTAGGATACCGCTGTCTGTGAGTTGGAGTTATACCAATTTCCCAAATACCTGCTACAGTGGCGATTCTAGCTCCCCCTTACTAAGGGGGGTTGGGGGGGTGAATATGCAGCGCCATTTTAGGGAATTGGTATTACTTTGGGGAAACTTGATAGCAAGAAAGGGTTTGACAGAAAAGGTGATAGGGCAAAGTAACTACTACGGAATGGCTTCGCCTCCCTTCGATATCGCAGGATTAGTTAAGGATGTGGAGACTTTTGTAAATTTAAGTTAATTTTTTGCGAACATTGCTGCGGTACTGGGTTTTGCCTCTTTTCTATAGATGATCTTCTCAGGTTTGGATAAGCTAAACTAACCATAACCCTCATCACCCGCAGTAGCAATGAGTCTCTGCATTAACCCCCACTGCCCGAAACCCCAAAATCCCGATACCGAAATATTCTGCCAAGCTTGTGGCTGGGAGTTGCTTTTGGCGGGGCGCTATCGGATAATTCGCTTACTTAGCGGGAAGGGTGGTTTTGGTCGCACTTATCTGGTCAATTATTATGGTTAATATAGGAAGGCGCAGAATTATTCAGCTAGCAGGTTTGGGTAGTGTGGGAGTTATTGGCGCGATCGCATTCGCTCGTAGTAGGCGATTTATCGCCCCTATTACAAATGATAATGGCGATGAATCGCCTACTACGAACTTGAAGAACTTATCTTTTGAGTCTTTTTCCTTTGATGTCATTACCCTTGACTCTCAAGGCAGGAAAAATAGTCGCAATCGCCGTAGTGCCAAATTCTTTAGCGAAAATTTGCCTAACGGGGTAATTCTGGAAATGGTAGCCATCCCCGGTAGTACATTTATGATGGGTTCCCCAACTAGTGAAGCAGACAGAGATAGCAATGAAGGTCCGCAACACTCAGTTACTCTATCTCCCTTTTACATGGGAAAATATACCGTAACTCAAGCACAGTGGCAAATTGTCGCTAGTTTACCCAAAGTCAATCACGACTTAGAATCTAACCCATCTTACTTTAAAGGAGAAAATTTACCTGTAGAAACGATAACTTGGCTTGACGCGACAGAATTTTGTGCCAGACTATCTAAATATACTGGAAAAAACTATCGTTTACCCACTGAGGCGGAGTGGGAGTATGCTTGTCGAGCTGGAACTAATACGCCCTTTCATTTTGGAGAGACGATTAATACCGATTGCGTTAACTACGATGGTAATTATCCTTACGGTAATGCACCTAAAGGAGAATATAGACAAAAAACTACCCCTGTTGGCAGTTTCCAAGTAGCAAACAATTTTGGATTATTCGATATGCACGGTAATGTGTGGGAATGGTGTCAAGACTATTACCACAATGATTACCGAGATGTCCCGAATGATGGTGGATCTAATAAGAATAATTCTCAATATCGTCTGTTGCGTGGCGGTTCGTGGAGCAACAATGCTTGGAGCTGTCGCAGTGCGCTTCGCAACTGGATTGAGACGGATGACTGGAACCACCACAACAGTTTTCGTCTAGTTACTTCCTAGGCTGAGGATTCTTCTATGCTCTTTTCCCTCTTTCCCTTTGCTCTTAACAGCCCTGTCTTTAAATTTTTTTTCAAAAATGGGTAATCTCCCTGTAATACAAAGAACCTACGATTTAATCAAATGGTATGTACCCATTCTCAGTCGATTACCGAAAACACACAGGTTTGGGCTGGGAGAGCGATTAGTGGCGGGACTGTTATTTATATTGATGGTAGAAACCGGAATATTGATATCCATATCCTTCACCCTGTCTCGCGGGTGGCGAGCAGCAATAAATCTCTTTCTTAAGCAGATGGGCAGGGCGGGTGCATTTGCGGATAAAGATACTGGTTTTCCCAATAAATCCGGGCGCAAATGCACCCGCCCCTACAGTTAAATAACATATCCAATCTGATACATTATTTCTAACTCACCTTCCTTAATATCACTCTAGACCAAAGTGTAAACTTTAGCTTCCCAAGGGAAAATTCCTTCTCTACCTACCCAACTGAGCGGTACAATCCGATTTTGAGTAATTTCTTTCCATTGTTTCCCAACTGGAGTTGGTGGGAAATTATGTACTTTATATTCGCCACCAGGGGGAGTACCGTAATCGGAAAAATTCGCCACAACAACGACTAAATTATCTGGATTATTTCCCCTTTGCCAAACTAGTACTCGCTTCCCTCCATAAAAGTCAACGTGAATAAACTTAGTATCATTCACTGCTAAAGCGTCAGAAGTGGTGCGGAAATGGACTAATCTCGCTACATATTGGAAAATTCTCCCTCGCCATTCTTCTGTGACACGACTGTAGTTAACAGGATCGACTTGTTTGTGGTTACCATGTTCATTGCGGATATCCAAATCGTGTTGATCCGCGAATTCATCTCCAGCTAAAATCATGGGGATGCCTACGGCTGTCAGCAAACAAACAAAGGCTAACTTAATGCGAGATTCAGTGTAAACAACCCCATTATTCACCAGATAATTAAAGAAACGCTCGTTACCAAATCCACCTACATCGTGAGAAGTTAAATAGTTAACAGCTTGGGAACCATCAGTAAAGCCTAAATTGCGACAATCAATCAGTTTTCGCACGCTCCATTCAAAACTAGATTCACCACCAGCATTCTTTCCTAAGATAACTTGTCGGATAATTTGTTTAAATTTTTCATTCCACAATCCATCAAGACGATTTTGATAAATGAGAGACATGGGGACGCTTAATTCTTCGCCAATTACCAGAAAACGATCGCTACTTCCCCCTTGTTTTTGCCATAGTTGGTGTGCTAAATCTTTGAATTCCTGCAAAAAGTCATAATTCCCGACATTATTCACGCTATCTAGTCGCAAACCATCAACTTTATAGTATGCTAACCAGTGAGCCATATAAGCTTTCATGTACTCGCGACTGGGGACAAACCATGACTTTTGTCCAGTAATTAGATGATAACCTTCTACCCAATAATTGTACTTAAATAAATCGCCGCCGAAACCATCGCGCTCGCCTTGCTCTGGATCTCTTTTTGGATCGCCTTTTGGTCGCCACTGAATGTAAAAATCGCTAAAGTTAATATTGTGGTATGGATTATTGCGAGAAAATGCCATTACCATATCCACAAAAAAGCGAATACTATATTGATGACAAACTTGAATTAGGTTGGCTAAATCTGTGGAAGCGGTGGGGCTATCCTGACTATTTGGTTTTCCTAAATCAAAATCAGCAGCGAAATAGTTGGCTGTACCATAGCCCCATTCTAGCTTGTCATCGCTATCTGCTGGGGGTAGTAATTCTAGGGCATTTATTCCCAACTCTAACAAGTGTGCTTTATCTTTAGCTAAGGCATGAATGTTGCAAAAATTTGGAGAAGATGCTTCAGTTTTCATGAGGGAAAGTACATCCTGAAATGTACCTATCCCGACAATTGTTTGCCCTTCTTCACCAATTGCTGCCCAACGAGTAGGCAATTCATAGATGACAAGTCGATTATTTGGTGGCAGAGAATTAACAGGAGTATCCCATGTCCAAGTTACGGTTTGTCCTTGGGGATCGCAGGGAGTAAGGATACCATTTTGATAGAGGATAATGCTAGCAGGATCGTAGCTAGCAACTCCTCCGGTTTCTGAGGGAATTGGTGCTAATATTCTCCGATCCACAGTTGTAGAGATAGGATCCGTACAGTAGAGAATTTGGTTAAAATTATTAGGGTTATAGGGATCGGTATTGCGCACTTTAAACCAGTAATAGTAGACTTGTCCATCTACTAAACCGCATTCTGCTGGAGATACTTCCCAAAGTTCGGGAAATTCGGTGGATTGATGGAGGGTAAATTCGCCAAATTTTTCTATTTCAATTGGGTTATTGCTGGATGGTTTGGCGATGTAGATGGTGGGATTTAGTTGATTTGCTCCGGCGCGCCAGAGGACAAAGTTTGTTTGTTTTCTGGTAAGTAAATCGATAGACATATCAAAAAAAAATGTTGGTTTTTTGTTATTTGTAGTTGGTTGTGAAACGATCTTTCCTTAGAAAGGAATTTCCTGTTCTTCCCATTCCTCAATTAATAGTCGCCAGCTAGTGCTTATCTCCTCATCTATCGGTAATTCTGTCATTAAGTTACCCAATTTTTGTTGAATTTCTTTGGTTAATTGAACGGATAAATCTAAGTCAAATCCTAGTGCTTGTGTCACTCTAACTAGATGCTTAAATGCCACTTTTTTGGTAGTGCGAGTTTGACTTGATAGGCGAAATCCGTTAATTTGGGAGCAATTTTGAGCTTGCATAGCAGCTTTGAGTCTTTCTTTAAGTTGCTGGACTTCGGTATCTAACTGCTGCCAACGATCCTCGATTTGCCGATATCTTAAAGTCAGTGCTTCAATATCTTCAGCAGCAGGATCCGGATAAGCCAGTTGCAACAGGCGTTGATGTACCTGTGCGAGATAAACTGCATCCATCTTAGCGTAATCAATTTGATTCGGAGTGAGGGGGCGATACCCCCAATTCCCTCTTTGTTCGGTTTTATCTATACTGGGAAAATCGCCAAGGTGTTCTGCTAAGGTTTTGAGTTGAAAATTGGGTAAAGGTACGAGGTAATAAGGGATTTTTCTGGCTAATTCTAGGGTGCAGGTAATATTTTTAGCTTTCTTTTTACCGAGAAAATTTAGATCGTATTGAGCGTTGTGAAATACTTTTTCAATTGCCGGATTTACCATGATTTCGGCAATAAACTCAGCCACAAGTTTAGGTTTCTCCAATACATCTAAGATAAAAACGCGATCGCCTTTTCTGTCACTGGCATCCTCTAACACCTGAATTAGCGACAATCTGGGCTTGTCGGTTTGGTAGTCAGCGACTTCTGTATCGAGCCACAGGGTTTTGGCTTGGGTACAATTTGCTATCGCGGCTCGAATGTCTGTATCTTTAATCAGGTATGGCATGAGAAGAAATATTTATTCTTCTCATCTTATAACACTACCAACACAGGTTAGGACGTTGTTTCAACTTGAATCCTGAATTAAGAATAACGTAGCTTGAGAATATGTCCTAACCTTAATGCGTAGCGCTATATATGATTCATCAAAAAAAGGAATAAAGAATAAGCGATTAGATTACACCCTATCCCTCCTCAAACACGGGTAATTAAACTTGATTTGGGATAAACTACTGAACTTCTCAACTCCTTCTATGGATAATTTCTTCCTCTATCCTTTAAAACCCGTGCTGGTTTCCATGTGAGTTAAATCTTCAATATTCTGGCGAATCGTATCGCAAAATCCATCGAGTGGTAAATCGTTAGCATCTCTTCCGAAAGGATTTTCAATTTCGATTCCTATTTCTTCAATCCCAAATAGAGCGAAACTGATTAACGCGACAATTAGTCCGGTTAACCAGACAGCTTGTGCTACCATTTGAAATGGCAATATTAGACAAAAAATTAGGATTAGTTGCTTGAGATGAATCACATAAGCTAAAGGGATCGGCGTTTTCAAAATCCGTTCGCAGCCACTCAATGCTTCCACCATATTATTAAGTAAATTATTAAAGGCTGTCATTTGGTAGGTATCCAGGCAATTGCGCTCAGATTGAATTTGAAAATAATCACCAATCCAGAAGATAATTTCCAACGGAGGATTACTCGTTAGCTTCAGCTTATCATACTGCTTCTGCGACATTAATTCTACTAACTCTTCATTCACTGGTTCCGATCTTAGATGTAACTTCATCGCCAGAGAAAATGCTAGTAATAACCGCAGCAACGCTTCTTTTTCTGCTCTATCTTCAGGTTGCTTTTCTAGTACAGAAGTCCAAATTTGCCGCGATAAATTACGGATACTAATGATGACAGATCCCCAACATTTTCTTCCTTCCCAAAACCTTTCGTAAGCTGTATTGGTTCGGAAAACTAGTAATAATCCCAATACCAGAGCTAAACTGGTAATAATTTTGTCAACTGATGGCTGAGATACAGGCAATTTTAATTGATAAAGTACAGTAATTAAAACTCCAAACAACCCACATCCTATCACTCGATAAATAATAGCGGTAACAACAGAACCTTTAAGTTGTAAAATTAGGGAAAACCAACTTGTTTTTTTCATGTTTTTCAATAGTCTCCGTTGTTCGATTGAAAATAAATTGGCGATCCCCTAATAAGGTAGATTCAGTCATTCCCAATCTACCCATCATAAGTAAGCTGTCACGCATTTAATTTGTCTGTTTTGAGATAGGGGGAGCAGAAGAGAGGGTTTGATGACTTTTTCTCTAACTTGAAAATATACAGTTTAAATGCGCAGCAGCTTAGTCTGGTTAACCACTAGTCTGGGAAAGCAAAACCAGTGCGAGGATCGCGGATAAATAAACCAAGAACTAAAGAATCCATTACCGTATCCCATACAGGTGTTAAGCTTTCTGCATCATCTGCCCAGTAATCAAAAGTAATTAAACATTGTACATTAGATCCTATCCCAATACAAATGCGAGAAAAAGCTTCCCGGTGTTCTTGCGGATCGATAAACTTGAATTCAGTCCAAACAATACGGGCTGTTTGACGCTTGACTTTAATAATTTCTCCTCGATCGTAAGGATTTCTTGTATCCTGTTTTACCACCTTTTTTAACACGCCTACCAGGGGAAAATCAGCCCATTCTCCAGGAGGAAGTAAATTAAAAGAGGCTTCCAAGCAACAATTATCATCTGGTGGTTTTTTGTCAAGAAATCGGAATGATTTCTCTTTGGGTTCAAAATGCCAATCCTGGGGCACATCAAAACGCAATGCCCCTCGCCCTGCCACAAAAATCTTAGTTCCTGGTTTTGAAGACCAGTTGTGGTTTTCGTCCAAATCTATAGTTTCCTTGATCCATTGGAGATTGTGCTTTTTACCTTTGGACATAGCTACTCCAGTTTTAACCTTTTCCTTATTTTGCCCTAGTTTGGTTGAAAATTCCCAATTAAACACTAAACTATTGTTAACTGGGCGAGAGAAACCTGCGCCCTCAGAAACCATCACCGTCAGAAACGGGGTTTTTCAGTGTCAGGTAGTTTTAAGTTGAATTATGTTTGCTGATTTAGTATATTCTAAGACATGCTTAAAAATTATAGCTGTACCTTAAACTAATGACTATCTTCACGCTGCGATCGCTTTCCAAAGACTTTGGCATCAAGGAAATCCTTAAGGATGCCACTTTCAGCCTTGATGAAGGTGATAAAGTTGGACTAATTGGTACAAATGGTTCCGGCAAATCCACCTTACTGAAAATGATCGCTGGTTTAGAGCCAATCGATAGTGGCGATCGCTGGGTTAATTCTGGCTCTAAAATAGTATACCTCCCCCAACAGCCAGATTTAGATGAAAATTGCACGGTTTTAGAGCAAGTATTTGCCGACAGTGGTGAGAAAATGGCCTTAGTGCGGGAGTATGAAGAAATTTCCGATCGACTAGCCCACGGAGCAGGCGATACTGATAAGTTAATGGCGCGTTTATCTACCGTATCTCAACGGATGGAAGCAGTAGGAGCGTGGGAATTAGAAACTAACGCTAAAGTCATTTTAAGCAAGTTAGGGATTCAAGATTTTGATGCCAAAATTGGTAATCTATCTGGGGGATATCGCAAAAGAATTGCCCTGGCTACTGCCCTTTTATCAGAACCAGATGTATTATTAATGGATGAACCGACAAACCATTTAGATGCCCTATCAGTGGAATGGTTACAAAGTTATTTGAATCGCTTCCGAGGTGCGCTATTACTAATTACTCACGATCGCTATTTTCTGGATCGCGTCACCAATCGCATTCTGGAAATCGATCGCGGGGATCTCTATGCCTATTCTGGTAACTATGCTTATTACTTAGCCAAAAAAGCAGAAGCCAATGAATCTGCTATCAGCAGCCAAAGGAAACATGCAGGTGTATTGCGTCGAGAATTAGAATGGCTAAAGAGGGGACCCAAAGCACGGAGTACGAAGCAAAAAGCCAGGATCGATCGTATCCGGGATATGGAGGCACAAGAGTTCAAAGAAGTTCAGGGTAAAGTTAATATTTCTACAGTTGGTCGTAGAATTGGTAAGAAAGTAATTGAATTAAATAATATTAACAAATCTTACGGAGAACGGACTCTCATTAAAGATTTTACCTATAATTTTAATCCTGAAGATCGTCTAGGTATTATTGGCAGTAATGGTGCGGGCAAATCTACCTTAATGGATATTATTACGGGAAGAATTCAGCCGGATACGGGTACAGTAGAAATTGGTAGCACAATTCAAATTGGGTATTTCGATCAACACTCGGAAGATATCGCGATGAATGAAAATCAACGAGTCATTGAATACCTCAAAAATATAGCAGAATTGGTGAAAACCTCAGATGGGGAAATCATTACCGCCTCTCAAATGTTGGAAAGGTTTCTCTTTCCTCCCAATCAACAATATGCACCCATTGCCAAACTATCTGGTGGAGAAAAAAGGCGACTATTTCTATTGCGAGTGTTAATGAGTGCCCCGAATGTCTTGATTTTAGATGAACCCACTAACGATTTAGATGTCCAGACATTAGCAGTATTAGAAGAGTATTTAGAAGACTTTAACGGCTGCGTCATTGTCGTATCGCACGATCGCTATTTTCTGGATCGCACCGTTGACAAAATTTTCGCCTTTGAATCGGGCGGCAATTTGCGTCAGTATCCTGGAAACTATTCAGTGTATTTAGACTACAAGAAAGCCGAGGAAGAGCAGGAAACATTAGTCAAGCAAGGAAATAGTGCCGCACAAAAATCAGACTCTAAAAATACCAAATCTAAACAAAATTCTCAATCCAATAAGCTGTCATTTAACGAAAAACGAGAATACGAATCACTGGAAGTTAAAATTACTAAGATGGAAGCTGAGAAGGAAGAAATTGAGAAGATTCTCTATAATAATCCCCAAAGTGATTTTACAGAAATGCAAAAATTAACTACACGTTTGGCTGAATTGACTGACAAAATTGATGCGGCTACAGAAAGGTGGTTAGAATTAGCAGAAAGAGTTAGTTAAACATGACTTACGCAAAACCTCCCCAGCGAGCAAGATGCTCGCACTACATATAGCAATCCTAAATCATT
>DOIX01000429.1:6951-15663 GCA_003511885.1 Cyanobacteria bacterium UBA11153 | reverse complement strand
AACTCATTTAGGATTGCTATATACTTAACTCTTATACCACTATTGGTAGTGTGAGAGGATCGCTCACGCTCAGAAAATGTGTAAGTCCTGTTAAACTTAAATCTTAGGGTAAAACTGGTAATTGAGATTAATGCTTAGGAATCAGTAACAGACTTGAAAAATAAAGCCTTGATACTTTCCATAATTAAAGGAATCGCACTGATAATAATCAAAGTAGCAACAAATAGACTCACGACAGCATCAGCCCAAATCCAGTGTAACTGCCAAACTGCGATCGCGCCCAAAATCACGCCAATTGAACTAGCTGTGTCGGCAACGATATGTAAAAATGCTCCCCTTATATTAAGATCGTCATGGCTATCTTTGTGGAGGAGCCAAATATTGATACTATTTACGCCCAATCCCACAGTGGCAATTGCTAACATCGGCAAACTTAAAATTTCGATATGAGGAGATTCCAATCTCGCAATCGCTTCCCCACCAATCCACAAAGCTACTACCACTAATACCACTCCATTCAAAAGTGCTGTAGTTAATTCAATGGGATAGTTTTCTGAAGAGATATAATTATGATTCTGCCGTCGTGCTATCCAGGCTGCTAGTAATGCCAATATTAATCCTAAACAATCAGATGCCATGTGCCCTGACTCAGCTACTAGTGCTAAACTATGGCTAATTTTTCCCACTATAAATTCGGCTATTGCGAAACTACCAATTAAAATCAGCGTTGTAATTAGTAACCGGATTTTATCAGATGTGGGATTAATATGGTGTGAGTGATGAGTACATGATGGGGAATCTTGAGTCATGGAAGAGTTTAGAGGTTAAAGGAAAGGTTTTGGAGAGATACAGCCGGGAATTTCTAGCCGAGAATGAAACAGCCCTACTTAGTAAGGGGGGAGGCATCAGAGGAACTGTAGTAGATATTTAGGAAATTGGTATGAGGAGAGATTGAGATTTGTAGCGGTGAAGGATATGGACGATAATTTGAGAAAAAAACGAAAATATTTATTGACATATCCTTCACCCTCTCCTCACGCTCCGATAAGTTGAGCCTTGTTCATTAGACATCTCCAGAAACTGGGTTTTGATCCAGATAGGGTAAGGGTTTGACATTGTTTTTTGGAGATGTCTATTTCAATTATCCCTTAACAATTAGCCATTCTCCACTCCCTATTTAAGCAAAAGTAGAAAATCCCAAATTTGGGGGAACATCCTGAAGCCTTCCACTACCTATAGCTTGAATTGCTTCTTTTAAAGAAACATCTCCAGTATATAATGCTTTACCAACAATGACTCCAGTCACTCCCAAAGGTTCCAGTGCTAACAAACTTAACAAATCAGTAATCGAACTAATACCACCAGATGCAATAATTGGAATAGAAATAGTATCAGCAAGTTCCCGCAAAGCATCTCGATTAGGTCCAGTTAGCGTGCCATCCCGGTGAATATCAGTATAAATAATTGCCGCTACTCCCAAATTCGCCATCTCTTGAGCCAGATGAGTAGCAGTAACATCGGATGTTTCCAACCAACCGCGAGTAGCTACCTTGCCATTGCGAGCATCAATTCCGACTATAATTCGCTCGGGAAATTCGGTACATAACCCCTCTACCAATTGATGATTTTCCACAGCCGCTGTGCCTAAAATCACTTGATGTACGCCAATATCCAATAATTGTGCAACACCATTGCGATTGCGCAATCCCCCTCCTACTTCCACTGGTATGCCAATCGCCCGGACAATGGCTTCAATCGTCTGAGTATTAACAGGATAACCGACTTTTGCTCCATCCAAGTCAACCAAATGAAGTCGCGTGGCTCCCTGCTCAACCCATTGTAATGCCACATCAACCGGATTTTCGCTAAAAACTTGCGAAAGGGAATAGTCTCCCTGATACAATCGCACGCAGCGGCCTTCAAGTAAATCAATTGCTGGAATTACTTCCATAGTTTATCATCCTCAATTACAAAGTCAATAGTCAATAGTCAAAAAGGGCAGTAGGGAGGAAAGTTTTTCGAGATGATTTTTTAGTTGTAACTCTCCCAACAACCAATAACCAATCATCAGTAACCAATCGCAAACAAGAAACAACCATGAATAACTTTTTATTTTCTATTTTTCAGCTGAATCGAGATGAATCTGACAAAGTTCCTGGTTATTTTGTGGTTAGTAATGCGCCCATTAACGTAGAAGGAGATAATTTACCATCTTCTAGAGAGGGAACATCGCCAGCCGAACCATATCCAGAAGAGACTCTAGAGGAGATTGCCACATTACTTTACCAGAAAGTCGAGCAATTTAGCGTCAGCTTCGCTGCTGCCGAAGGCAATCGCCAATCCGATTATATAGAACTTGTCATCTCAATTCACGGATTCAGTAATAGTAAAGCTGCCTCAATTAAACGCTTTCAGGAAATTCATAACTATATTAACCGCGAGACTGAAAAATTACCACCCCATCTGGGCAATAACTTAGTGTATATCGGTTATCGCTGGCCTTCCGAACCTATAACTGGTGCTAATGGCAACTTCTTCAAAGATAAACTAATCCCAGCTTTCACTGCATTACCCCTTTTACCCAGAAGTCTTTTCCTCATCGGTATAGTCGCGGTTATCCTCTTATTACTTCCCCAGACTTCCCCTTTTTTCTTCCATAGTCTATTAGGTGGGATGGCATGGTTAACTTTAGTTACTTTCATGACCTTATTTTTATCTATTTTCACATTAGTCTTATTAAGATTATCAGGTTACTTCCGAGATGCTTATCGTGCTAACCATTTTGGCGTGCCCGATTTAGTAGAATTTATCCGTCAGTTAGATCGAGCTATAGTAAGACAAGCAATTACCAAAGACATCGCACGAGTTAAGTCCTCTTTAGCACAATTAACAACCATACTCACCCAAAAAGTTACACTTCACCTACCAACCGCAAACGGGATCGAAAATATTTGTGCGATGGTAGTGAAAGACTATTGTCAAGATCGTACTGTAGAATTAAGCAAATTTGTCGGATTGGATCGAGAAATAGCCACCATAGCCGCAAAAATTATCGAACTAGAAACTGACACTGAATTTGTGGCTATCCGAGACGGAACAATTTCTTTCTTAGAAAGCAAATCTCGGAACTACTGGCAGTATCGAAACCGGATCAAACTTAGCTTTATCGGTCATAGTATGGGTGGATATCTAGTTACCGATGTTATCCGGATCTTATCAGATGTTTTTGACAGTAGATCCATCGGAACACTGGGATTAACCAATAAATTGCCCAGTTCAAAAATTGGCAGAGTCTTCCGCTTAGGCAGACTCGTGCTAATTGCCCCAGATATTCCGATTAATACTATTCTCTCCGGAAGATCCAACTTCCTTCAATCGGCACTCCGTCGCTTTGAGGAAACTTATCTCTTTAGTAGTGAAGGAGATTTAGCCTTAAGACTCGCCTCTAGTTTTGTTAACTATTTTTCTTTTCCCGCACGGCTTCGCGCCAGTGGCTACCGTCTCGGAAATCTTGCCATTAGAGATACAGAAAAATATGGGATTGTCAACCTGGATAAAGTTAAGAAAAACCCGCCTCATCCTTTCTCCCTAGATTGTCTATTTGTTGACTCTTTTAACCTGTCACAATCTTTAAAAGAAATCCAAGCTAAATCTTATAGAAATCGAGAAGATATTCGAGAAAAAGTTTACAGGCTATTTACTTATTTAGACTGTACTGATTACACCGATTTTGGTCAAAAATCCAGATCAAAGCCATACCGATTACTAACTATCGCAAGAAGAAGATGGGAACCTCAATTAATTTATTACCTCCGTCTCATCCTTGCCAATATCTTCGGTGGTAAGGATACTCATGGCGGTTACTTTGAAGGTGAATTTTGTCAATCTTTAATGTACAATTTAGCATTTTTCGGCTGCGCGGGATTAATCGATTCCTTAACCACACAAGCTTTAAATAGCCCAATTAATCAAAGCAAATTAAATGAATTAGAGTCAAGAATTAACCAGTGCGAAAGACAATATTTAACCATGAGACAAGATGCCAAACCAGAGGTACAGCAGCAACTCAAGAGATTAGCAGCAGAATTAGTAGAATTAAGAAAAGAGCAGAAAATACTCATGCGTCAATCTGCTTTATCTTATCTATCAAAAGAATGTAAAAATAAAAAAATCCAGATGATTCTATCACCCGAAAGATATGCTGTAGATATTCTAGGACGCGATCGCAAAAAAGTCCGCTGGGAAATACTTAATTCAGGGAATGGGGAATAGGGTGTAGGGTGTGGGGTGTAGGGGGCATGGGAGCAGGGAAGATTTTTTTCTCCTCCTCCAGCCCCTCGCCACTATCAACTATCAACTAGCCAAACGGTAATTCTTCTAAAATCTTGAATTGGACATGATTAATTGCCAACTCACCAATAGAGACATTTTCTTTTTGGACTAAAACTCCCTCACTCTTGAGAGTTTCAAAAGAAATACCTTTACCAATCTCGATATGATACCAAGCCAAACCCATAAAAAATCGGGTAGGATAAGGACCACCTTCAACCGTATCATCGGGGTTAGATTCCATTGGTAACCAACCAAATCCTGGGAGATAAAATTCTAACCAAACATGATTAAAATCCGGTGCTAATGGGATACCAAACTTATCCGGATGTGGCGGACATTTGTACCTTCCCACTGTGCGACAAGCAATCCCATTCAATCGAGCTAAAGCCAGTAAAACCCCCAGATATTCCCCACAGGATCCTACGCCTCTTTCTAAGACAATATCCGGCGTATCGATATGAGGTTTAATACCATAAGAAAGGCAATCGTAGACGTAATTACGGATACTGTACATTTTCCGGAGGAGATTTGTTTCCCTGGCAATAGATTCTCTAGCCGCACGGCGCACGATTTCTGTATCCATTGCTAACTGGTCATTATCAGTCAAATAACGGGTTTGAAACTCTGGGGATAACTCTGGCAATTTTTCCACATCTCGGGGCGTGAAGCGATATTTAATACTCCGAACTTCTAGAAGTGCTTTCCAGCCAAATATATGGCGTTGTCCCGGTTTAATGATATCAAATTTAAAGACAGCAACCCGCTGATCTTCCTGAATTTCTTCAGAAAAAGGAAGGCCAATTGACTCAATTTTTTTCACCTTTTGCCGAGCTGTTTCTGAAGGCAAAGCGATGCGCCATTCGACATCTTTTAATTCTACATCTTCCAGAGGAGAGAGTTCCTCCACATAAGACATTTCAATTAAATAGCCATTAGAGAGAGCAGCGCGATTTTCTGGTTGTACGTGAAAATAGAGAGGGTGGATAAAAGTGCGATCGCGATACTGCAACTCGTAATTGGGATCGGCATTGGGATTGTCCCGGATGTAAGGTTCATCATGGCAATAGGCAACGTAGAGGATCTCCTCACCTGTATCAGGGTCGTGGTAAAATGTTAAACCTGTGGGATTCTCAAAAGGAGTGAGGAGACTAAATTGAACCTCACCCGTAGCTCGATCCAGACAGAAAACCGTTTGTTCTTCGCGATCGCAAACCCACAGTTCCTCACCCCGTACCGTAATATTTTCCAACCCAATCCCCGGCGCATATAATCGAGTAATTTCCCGCCCATTATCCCGATTGTAAATGAAAATACAGCCAGCTTTGTAGCAAGTAATGTAGACTGTCGCATCCTTAATCGCCACCCCGTTAGCCGTATAGGGCAAAGTAACAAAATGTTGCAGATTTAGCTCCCCATCCAGTGGGCAAAAGTAAACGCTATCATTCCAGGCTAACCACAAAGTATCATCAGCAATTGCCAAACCAGTAGCGTAGGCAAAATCAGCATCGCGACAGGAATTTAAAATCTTCGTATTGTCGCTTTTTGGATCGATTTGTAGCAAATAGCCGTTGGTAGCATCAATGGCGATGAGGTGTTCCCCCCAAGAAGCGATGCCATGCAAAGCAGCAGCAGCAATTGGTCGAATTGTCCGACACCAGGGATACTGTAGCGGTGGCAGAGTAGAAGCAGAATCAGGAATCATGGTTAATCCAGATGAAGATTTATATAAGAGCTGAAAACAAGGTTCCCTGGCGACTAATGCTTTGGGTTACAATAGAATTACGAACAGGATACCTGAATAACCCGTCTCTTGAGACTGGGTAGTGACAGCGTAAACAGTGCAGATACTAGTCAGACAAAGCCAAACCTCAACACGATGCCATTTCCGTGCTGGAAGCTAGGCTTCTGTTATGACAACTTTGAACAAACAGATTTTGCTGTACCAGCAAAGGCTATATCATGGCTTGGCTAACACATTCCTATCGCTCAAAAATACTGACTCTAGCTTTGGCATTGGGGCTGGCAGTCGAACTTCCAGCAACTGTGCAAGCCCAGATGACAACCGCCTCCCTAGGCGCTCAACTGCCCGAAACATGGGAATTTCAAGCCCCTAGCGGTCCAGATGCTCCGCTCCCCGTTAACAGAGAGGCGGGGGGCAAGCGGGAGATTCCCGAACCCCAGGCTTGTGTATCTGGCGGGCAACCCCTAACTGCGATCGTGCCTGTTTCTGGCCTGGGAACAACAGTAGCAGAATATCCGACTGTTTTGTGGTACATGCCTAAAACTAGGGCTGCCAGGGTAGAATTTGTTCTCAAAGATACCAAAAATAATCGGGATATTTACTCTGTAAACTATGCTCTGGAAAAGTCGGCGGACGGGATGGCTCCGGCTGGTATTATGAGCTTACCACTCCCCACTCTAGCCAACTTTTCTCCCTTAAAAATTGGACAGAATTATCGCTGGCAATTGGCATTAGTTTGCGATCCAGATCCTGACAAAAGAGATCGTGATATAGTAGTGAGCGGCTGGATTCAGCGAGTTTCTCCTAGCCCCAATCTCGCGATGCGAGTCAAGCAGGCAACTCCCCAAGAGAGGGTGACCATCTATGCTAATGAAAGGCTTTGGTATGAGACATTAATTACTTTGAATCAACTGCGGCGAGATTTCCCCAAAGATCCAGATTTGGAAGAAGCATGGAAAAAACTCCTCAAGTCGGTGGGATTGGAGAAAATTACCCAGGATAATTCTGGAGATAAAATCGTTGATGTTCCATAATCACTCTGGATCCTCCTTCAGGACAGATTCTCAACAAGACAGATTCTAGTCGGACAAATTAGAGTGTGGAAATAAGACGCGAAAGAAAGCTAGAATATTCATATCAAGGCAGATCTTGTCCCATCGATACGGCTCCCCATCACTCGATCTTTCCTGTGCCGGAACTTAGTCTTCTGTTCTGATGTCTTCATAATAAAAAAAACCCATCTCGCTTAGGGGATCTTTAAATCATGACTTCCTTTACACTCTCATCAAGATTAATTTCATTGGCGACAGCCTTAGCCTTGGGATGGGGAGGGAATATCCCAGCACAAGCCCAGTCCCTCGGGAGTAAAATTCCCAACCAATGGGAATTCAGTCCACCATCTGGTCCAACAGGAAATCCCCTGCCTGAAAATAGAGAAGGCGGGGGGGTACGAGGTGATTGTATTGCCGACAACAATCCAGATACAGTACCAATTGCCCTCGTTCCCAAGTCTGGGGTAGGGACAACAATTGCTCAGTATCCGACGCTCTTTTGGTATATGCCCAAGACTAAGGCTTGGGGAGTCGAGCTAATTGTCCGGAATGCCAACAATAAGGAAGTTTACTCAATTAAATACCCCTTTGCGAAGTACCCTCAAACCAGAATGGAAAATGGCAAATCCATTACTGAGGAATTCGTGCTCGGGAGTCCCGGTATTATGAGTTTCACTCTGCCAGCCTCAAGTGGACTATCTGGTTTAGAGACAAATCAGGCATATCACTGGCAGTTAAGGGTAATGTGTGACGAGACAGACAGATCCGGGGATTTCTTCATTGATGGTGGGTTTAAGCGGGTTGAAGACTCATCCGGTTTGGCTAGTCGCGTTGAGCAACTGCCAATGGAAGAGCAGTTTGCAATGTATGCAGACAAACGGCTGTGGTACGAAGCGCTTGGAACTTTGATTGAGATGCGACGGGAGAAACCCAATGACAGAAATGCCATCGAAGCTTGGAATAAACTCCTTAAGTCAGCCGAATTAGACAATGCTATTGGGGAACCTTTATTTGAAGAGGCGAGAAGCGTTAACAACCGATAAGCAGAGAGAGAATAGATCCGGTAGAACTAAAGCCCTACTACGAAATTTTGGGGAGATGAAGTCAGCTTTGTCTCCCCCAATCCTATCTGAGGGAGGTTGACTGATCATCTGTGGCAGCAGATTGCAGCTATCTCGCTGAGGCTTCATATAAAAAAACCATCTCGCTGAGGGGATCTTTCAATCATGACTTGGTTCACACACTCATCACGATTACTTTCACTGGCGACAGCTTTGACCTTGGGATTAGTGTTAGCAGTAAACATCCTATTGCCAGTCAAAGCTGAGTCCCTTAGTAGTAAAATTCCCAACCAATGGGAATTCACTCCACCATCGGGTCAAACAGGCAATCCTCTGCCTGAAAATAGAGAAGGCGGGGGGACACGATGTGGTGATTGTTTTGCCGACAACAATCGAGATACAGTACCAATTCCCCTCGTGCCCAAGTCTGGGGTAGGGACAACATCGGATCGTGAGGATGAGGTGTGGGGTGTGGGGTATGGGGTGTGGGGTATGGTTTTTTTTGTGTGGCACAATTTTCGAGTTT
>DOIX01000429.1:3055-6663 GCA_003511885.1 Cyanobacteria bacterium UBA11153 | reverse complement strand
CTTATACAGCAAGCCCTATCTAATCTCGCCGCCTCCTGTAGTAGGCTCAACAGAAGTGAAGCAATCTCACTTCTAGTGTTGAAGGGCACGGTAGTGCTATAGTAATGACGATCGCAGAATACTTAGAATTCTGGAGCAGTCAAGCCGGATGGTTGAGGTAAGAGGTATTTGCTGGATCTGAAAAATAGAGCCAATCCGGCGGGCAAACTCACAATGATAAATGTCACTAAATTCAGGGGTAAAAATATGGGAGAAATTAATAGAGAACAAATTCGGGATCGCCTGGGCAATATCGATCAGATTCGCGATATCATATTTGGCGCTCAATTGCGAGAGTACGATAGCCGGATTGACAAGATCGAATCTAATTTAGCATTGCTGCAACAGGAAATGCGCGATCGCATCGACCAAACTAAGACATCTTGTTTAACAGAAATCAGAACCGTAATGGATAACTTAGACAAAAAAATCAAGTCTCTAAGTCTGGGATATCAAAACGATCATGCGGATCTTCGACAAACCGTTGAATTAGTCAATAAGAAATTTTCCAATAGCATTGAATCCCTAGACCACAATCTAGATGCTCATACGAATTCACTCCATACCAATCTCTCAGAGACAAGAGAAAAAGTTCAAGAAGAAATCAGAACCTTACGATCGCAAGTATTTGAAGAACTAGAACGGCGATTCTCCATGATGGCAGATACAAAAATTGCCAAAGATGATATGGCTGAAATTTTATTTGAGCTGGGATTAAGAATCAAGGGAACTGAATTTGCACCGGAACTTAAAGAAGCAGCAGGTAATAACGTTGCCTCAGATATCAGGTTACTGGAAGCCAGCACCATTTCTGGATAACATCCTAGGCACTATGGGTATAAAAATATGACTTCATCAAAAAATAATCCATCTCCTTTATCCCAGATAGAAGGCTTGTTGGATCTATTGATCGATTTACAGAATAGTAATCGAACGGGTGAATCTAGTCAAGAGTCAGTTTTATCTGAATCTGAAACAGAAGGGAAAAGCCAGAGTGAATCTGTGGATAACTCCAGTAATTTACAGACAAATAACACATCTTTAATTACTCATGAGTTAAATCTATCGCCCCAAATAGAGTCAGAAACCAGAGAGGAAAATGAGACGTGGGAAGTCGCAGAAGAATCTCCTAGCTTTGGTCATGAACAACAGCCAGTTGAAGCATTCAATAGTTCATCAAGCATCGGCGATATCGATAACAATCAGGAGGAGCAAATTGAGAATTCATCCCGAGAGGATGGCACCAAATCAGACTTATTAGTTGAAACTAAAATTGACGGAGAAAAACCAGAATACTCTAGCAATCATTCCCGTTTATCGACAGACGAGTCTACGGCTAATATCCTGAATAGTTTGCAGGAGATGTTGAATCAGTCTTTTTTAGAAAAACAGTCAAAGGAACAACCTCCTTATTTATCAAATCTCAACGAATTAGATAAGCAAAAAGTATCAAATTTCGAGTCAGTATATTTGACAGAATCTCACGAATTTGTCTCCTCTGAGATGGGAGACAAACAAAGCGAAGATTTGAGGAGCGACTCCCTGTCAATGACCTTAGAAGTCTACGACAAAAAAGATGGGAAAAACTATCAGGAAACATCATTTCAGCTTGAGAAGCTATCACCACAATCTCGCACTTCAGTCGTGGTAACAGAAGAGTCAGATTTAGAAGATTCATTAAGCTCATTCGATCGTTTGCAACGTTTGCTCCTGACTCCAGATTTAATAGAATCTCGCGAGGTACTAATGTATCTGCAAGAGCAATTTACAATTCTGGAACATAAAATTTACGATCCATCAGAATTAATTAAGTTAATTTTACCTTTAATTACCGAAATATTGAAGATTAAAGTAGGGGAAGCCAGAGAAGAAATGGCAAAAGCAATCGCCCCGATTATTGATGAAATGATTGAGGCTAAAGCTCGGGAAGATAAACAAGGAATCAGTGCAGCTTTAGCCCCCATATTACCCGATGCCGTTACCGAACAAGTTACCAACTATCCAGGCGAATTCGCTAAGGCTTTAGCCCCAGAAATGGGGAAAGCAATTAAAGAACAAATTGACATAGAGAGGGATGCCATGGTAGATGCCCTCTATCCCGTGATTGGCAGTACGATTACTAAATACATGGGAGAAGCCGTTGCGGCTATTAATCAAAAAGTCGAAAATACCTTTTCTCCAGAAGGTATTAGTCGGAAATTACGGGCGAAATTCCAGGGAATCTCTGAGGCGGAACTAATATTTAAAGAGGCGATGCCCTTTACCATCCAAGGAATTTTCTTAATTCACAAAGCTTCTGGATTGGTAATTGCGGAAGTCCAACCCTTTGGCAAACAACATTTAGAGTCAGAAATGGTGGCTGGGATGCTGACAGCAATCCGCAGCTTTGTTAACGATTGTATCGCTCAGTCGGGAAATATCTCAGAATTAGATCGCATTGATTATGGAAATTGCGAAATTATCTTAGAAGTGGCAGGTTACTGTTACTTAGCTGTGGTAACTCAAGGCAATGCCCCCTCATCATTCTTAGAAAAAATGCGCGCCGCTTTAGTGACGATTGTCCAGCGACATGGGAGATCGATAGAATTATTTGATGGGGATCCGGATAGCGTACCAAAACCCGTACATCACCTCCTAGAATCTTTAACAGAAGTTAGGGATCTGAATCGACCTACTTTAGGAAATAATATTCCTGTGGCAACTTTAGCAATCTTAGTGGCTGTTTTGAGTGCGATTTTTATACCTTGGGGAATTAATCGCTATCACGCTGCAATTAATCGTAACCTTGAAGAAACAACTAGATTAGCATTAGGATCAGATCCGGAGTTGGCTGTTTATCAAATTGATGTAGATGCCAAAGAAAAGAGGCTCAAACTTTCTGGTAAGTTGCCCAGTCAATATTTAGTAGACAAAGCTGGTGAAATCACTAAAAATGTTGCACCAAAAGTTTCATTATCTAATGAGATAGTGGCGGTGAAAGTACCACCAGATCCTACAGTAGTGGCGGCAGAAGTGGAAAGGGCTACCAGGATCCTGAATCAAACTGAAAGAATGGTAATTTGGACGACGTACACTGAAGGTAAAGTCACAGTCAAGGGTAGCATAGTTGAGGTAGCTGATGCCGAAAAAATTACAGAAACATTTGAGAAAATTCCCGGAGTTGAATCTGTCACAAATACAGCACAATTACAACCGCTGGCTTTGGCAACGCGGATTTACTTCGATGTAAATTCTGCGGAGTTAAAATCCTCAGAAACTGAAAAACTGAATCGGATAAAGGCATTTCTCAATGATTACCCCAGTCAGAATCTGAGACTAATCGGGTATTCCGATCCCAGTGGCAGCGAGTTAGAAAATCAGGAGCTAGCAGTGGAGAGGGCTAAAACTGTCGCTAAACTACTAGTAAATCTGGGTATCGATCCCAGAAGACTCCAAATTGCTGGCACAACCAAGCCCCCCACCAATGTCTATCCAGACGATCCGCTAAACTTAAGTCGATTTGTTGAATTTGAGGCAATCGCACCTTAGTTGTTGGTTGTTAAGCTACTACGCATTTAATTTGTATATCC
>DOIX01000429.1:0-2803 GCA_003511885.1 Cyanobacteria bacterium UBA11153 | reverse complement strand
TAGATGCGCCGCAGCTTAGTTGTTAGTTATTGGTTGTTAGTTGTTGCTTGTTGATGCCTGATTCTCAACTCAAAACGATCCTCGGCATTCCCTACCCCCTCATTGAGATTTGTACATTTTCTGGGCTAATTTATGAAAAAGTTCGTCAACTTCCCAGCCATTTTTAGCCGAGGTTTGATAAATACCTAATACTTGAGTGAAGGTGGTTAAACTCATGTCGGAAATTTGGTTAAAAATTTGGTCTCGATTCAAGAGATCGGATTTATTTAGAGCCACAATAATATAACCTTGAGGATTAATAGATAAAAACAACTCAACATGGTTTACAATATGATCTATAGTTGCTTGACGGGTAACATCTCCCACCACCACCGCACCGCTGCTGCCGTTTAAGTAACTTGGTAGGATGGACTTAAATCTGGTATTTCCAGCTAAATCCCAGATTAGTAATTGGATCGAAATAGGTATATCTTGAGAATTATGCAGAAATTCAACCGTTTTTTTAGAGATGGTTACTCCCACGGTGGAAAGATAGTTCTCGCTAAACTTTCGTTCGACAAAGCGACGAATTAAACTAGTCTTTCCTACACTAAAATCTCCCAGTAAGCATACTTTTTTGCTAATTTTTGCCGTCATGAGATTGCCACCGAAACTAGGGGGTATATTTCAGAATATATTAAACGATTCGGGAGGGGAACAATTGGGGAATACATGGGAAACCATAATACCAAGTGGCGGGGATGGCGGCGATGGGGGAGGATAGAGGGATAGGGAGAGATGAGGGGATGGGGGAGGGAGGAGAGGGAGGAGGAAGATGGGAAGTGTCAAAATGAGCTTCGATCTGGTTTACTCCAGGGGTAAAATAAAGCAATACTGGTAACAGAGTAGCAAGTTGTGCCCTAGAAAGAAACTCCCTACCCCTTGAGGATGGGAGATAATTGGTGGGTTGAAAGATGTAGGATTAGAAAATCAACAATCTTTAAGCGTTAGACTAATCAAACAAGAATGAAGGACTAAGAATGAAGAATGAAGAATGAAGGAGAAAGTATTAAAGATTAAAGTATTAAGGATGCCAAAAATTACTTTATCTTACCTTGCCAGATTAGTCTGATTATCTTATACTTCATACTTCCCTCTCAATCTTTGAGGAGATTTGGCTAGTGGATAGCGAGCAATAGAAACCATTGAAATAAGGGAACATCGAATAGCATCATGTCAATGATATCGAAAAAAATTTGTTTGGTTGGTGATTTTGGAGTTGGTAAAACCAGTCTAATTCGCAGATTTGTCGATCGTCAGTTTAGCGATCGCTATCTGTCAACAGTCGGGGTGAAGATTTCCCGGAAAGCAGTAGAATCAGTAAATCTACAGTTGCTAATCTGGGATTTGGAAGGACATACTAAATTTAAGTCAATCGCGCCGAGTTATTTGCAGGGAGGTAGTGGTACAATCATTGTCGCTGATGTCACCCGCACCGAAACAATCGAACGGATTCCAGAACATATTAAACTGTTTTTATCCGTTAATCCTAAAGGCAAGATTATTCTAGCCTTAAATAAAGTCGATTTAGTGGATCAAGAAAAATTACCTCAACTGATTGAGATGATTAAGATACAAGATGTTAAGCAAGTATCGGGAATCTATCTCACCTCTGCTAAGACTGGTGCATCGGTTGATGAAATTTTTCAAAAATTAGCTAGCAAAATATTAGAACCGTAGAATCTATATGAATTCCAGTCTGAAGACGATTTTAGGTTCCCATCACGAATACCTAACCCTGGATCGAAATTTGTTAATTCGTGAGATATCCTTTGCCGCACATAATTATGCCTATTCTGCTAAAGATTTGAACTTAGGAAGAGATGTTCGCATTGCTTTTCCAGAATTCACAGGGATTGAATATATCTTGATTGATATCCTGGAAGGAAGACGGCTGAGTTTTGAATTAGAAGGTATTGGTAGAACATTGGATCCGGATCGTCCAGAGCTGTATGTTTATTTCGATTTATATATTAGCCGATATCAAGAATTTGAGGAAAATCGGCTGATTGTCTTCTTTGAAGACGCAACAGAAAGGATGACTTTGCAGCAAGCATTAGCTCAAAGAGCTAATGAAGCCTGTCTTTTGGTTAATAGCTTAACTATATCTCAAAATTATCTAGATCGAATTATTTCTTCAATTCCTGATGCTCTATTGGTTACCACTGCTTCGGGAACGATCAAGATTATTAATAAATACGCGACTAATTTATTAGGTTACAGTCAAGAAGAATTAATTAATTTACCAATTTCTACGATTGTTAATAATGATTTTTTTTTAGAACAGGTAAATTCTCTCTCCCCGAAATTTCCCGATCGTATACTTAAGGATATTCAGGTATCCTGCCGCACTAAAACAGGAAATTTTATTACTGTGGCTTTTTCATGTTCGGCGATTGAGACGGAAATTAAGGGCGGTAAAAATTTAATTTACATCGGGAGAGATATGAGTGGATAATGGTTATAGCAGTTGACAGTTGATAGTTGACAGTTGACAGTTATTTGATGAAGATCAAACCCCATAGTTCGCAAGGGTTGAAGGCTCTATTTCGCGCGTCCTAACTGTCGCCCCGTCAGGTGGCGGTTGCTATAATAGCTAATGGTTAATAGCTAATGGTTAATGGAAGACAGGTTAGTACTGGAGTCCCCAAAAAAAGCAATTGACAATTAGTAATTAGCAATTTTATCCCAATTTCCTAAAATAGCGCTACATATTTACCCCCCCAACCCCCCTTGGTAAGGCAGGGCTGTTTCATTCTCGCTG
>DOIX01000427.1 GCA_003511885.1 Cyanobacteria bacterium UBA11153 | reverse complement strand
GTCCAGTGTTTAGCGGATAGCAGTAGTATAAAGTACCGATGGGCAACTCAAGTGCCCAGCCCGGGGCTGGATATAACGACCAAGAAATACCTCCCCATTTTCATAAGAAAGATTTAGCATATAAAAGTGACTAAACAGTACTATCCCTTAAATTCCTTAAGGGAGGGTCACTGGTTTAAGCTAATTTGCGGAGCCAGTTACCAACACCTCCCTGCGATTCGCAACCTCGCCTTGGCTTACACTCTCGCTGGTGCCGATTGTATTGATATGGCAGCCGATACTGCTGTCATCAATGCCGTTAAAGAGGCTTTAGACGTTGCTGCTTATTTGGAGGAAGCAGCAGAAGCAAAAGGGTTTCGCCACTCTCACCATCCCTTATTGATGGTTAGCATCAACGATGGCGAGGATCCCCATTTTCGCAAAGCCGAATTTAACCCAAACCTTTGCCCAGCAGATTGTCCCCGCCCTTGCGAGAAAATTTGCCCAGCCCAGGCGATTGTTTTTCCAGAAAGTATTTCAGGAGAGTACAGAGGACAGGGAAATATTAACAGAGAACAGAGCAGTCAGACAGAAAAGAGGACTAAAACTGCTTTGCTCCCTACTCCCCACTCCTCACTTCCTGTAGGAGTAATCGACGCAAAGTGTTATGGCTGCGGACGATGCGTGCCCATTTGCCCGTATCAACTTATTTATACCCGTTCAGTTGTAACCACACCAAACGCGATCGCGCAAATAGTTTTACCATCTGGTGTTGATGCCATCGAAATCCATACCAAAGTGGGAAATTTTACAGATTTTACACGATTGTGGCGTGCGATCGCTCCGTGGAGCAATCAACTGAAGCTACTGGCAATCAGTTGTCCCGATGGCGAAGGTTTAATTGATTACCTTCACGCACTTTACGATTTAATATCCCCTCTTCCTTGTCCACTAATCTGGCAAACAGACGGACGACAGATGAGTGGAGATATTAGCATGGGCACAACTCGTGCTGCGGTAAAACTCGCCCAAAAAGTTCTTGCGGCTAGATTACCGGGATACGTTCAGTTAGCTGGCGGTACTAACGATTATACCGTCAAAAAACTCAAAGAACTTGGGTTATTGCAGGAAAGGGTAATCGGGAATGAGGAATCGAGAATGGGGAATGGAGACAAGGGAGATAAGGGAAATAAGGGAGACAAGGGAGATAAGGAAAAGATTTTTCAACTCTCCCCATACCCCACACCCCACATAGCAGGTGTAGCTTACGGTAGCTATGCTCGTGTTTTGCTATCGCCAATTTTGGACAAATTAGCAAAAATTAATGAGGAGACTATCCATGGTAATCGATTATTCAATCGAAGTAATTCTGTAGGGCATCTCGAAGATTTTCCTGAATTACTTTGGGAAGCTGTTGCCACTGCTGATTCCTTAGTTTCTCAGTTAAAATTGAGAAATGGCGAATGTCAGAGTTGAAATTAATTACAAATTACAAAAAAAGGATGAATAAAGCTATGATCTATCAAAATTTTTGTTAGTAAGTCGTACCCAATCAATTTACAGGATTTGATTCCCACGATCTAGCCACCATTCAGGTTCATAGATTGCAGTCACTCAGGCAGTTAGTACATCTTTAAAAGTCAGAAGCATTTCGCTTTTAACTTTTGAATAGGTGACTTTTGACCAGAGACAGCCCGGTAATCTGAGTAACTATCAACTGTCAACTGTCAACTGTCAACTGCTATCACACCCACTGACGCAAACAGCGATCGCTGTTTTTAAAAAGATAATATGGTGAATTACGGCATTAAAACCGATCCTCAACACCTGTCATCCCATCAAGAATTACCAGTCGTGGATCAAAACATAACCTCAAGCAGGATGCAGATGGTAGACGATATCCAGAAACTATTGGATATTCTACCTGATGAAATTCGCTCCTTAGTGGAAAAACATCCACAGCGAGACAGTTTGATTGAAGTGGTGATGGATTTAGGTCGATTGCCAGAGGTGCGCTTCCCCAATGGTGCAGACTATCTTTCGCAAACACCAATAACTGCCCAACAACTTAACTATTGCGTGCAACGAGTAGGTCATTTTAGCGGGGATAATCGAGCTGGAATTGAACGGACTTTACACCGAATTAGCGCGATTCGCAATCGTCCCGGTGATATTATTGGCTTAACTTGCCGCGTCGGGAGGGCAGTCTTTGGCACTATCGGGATGATTCGCGATTTAGTGGAAACTGGCAAATCGATTTTACTACTAGGTCGTCCCGGTGTGGGGAAAACTACGGCTTTACGAGAAATTGCCAGAGTTTTAGCTGACGATTTGCAAAAAAGAGTGGTAATTATTGACACTTCCAACGAAATTGCTGGAGATGGGGATATTCCCCATCCTGCCATCGGGCGTGCCCGTCGAATGCAGGTAGCTCGTCCAGAATTACAGCATCAGGTAATGATTGAGGCAGTGGAAAATCACATGCCAGAAGTTATTGTTATTGATGAAATTGGGACGGAATTGGAAGCCTTAGCAGCGAGGACTATTGCCGAGAGAGGAGTACAATTAGTTGGGACTGCTCATGGCAACCGGATTGAAAACTTGATCAAAAATCCTACCCTTTCCGATTTAGTCGGTGGCATTCAAGCAGTTACTTTAGGTGATGATGAAGCTCGGCGACGCGGTTGTCAGAAAACCGTTTTGGAAAGGAAAGCTCCGCCAACTTTTGAAATTGGCGTAGAAATGTTAGAAAGGCAAAGCTGGATTGTCCATGAAAACCTTTCTGATACCGTAGATTCTCTCCTGCGCGGACATCAACCCAATCCTCAAGTGAGGACAGTAGAAGAAGATGGGAAAGTAACTATTACCCGGGAATTTCCCAATGCACCAATTCCCCCAGTATCTCCAAAAGGCATACTATCCCCAGTCCCCAACAAACCAACAGGTTGGCGGGCATCTGGACAGATGAAACCCCTTGCCCCTACTCTAGCTCCACGGCATCAGGACAATAGCGATTTTGAACAATTGCTCAATGAATCATGGTATCAGCCAGAACTTTTGGAGAAAAACAGGCTGCCACTATCAGCCACAGCTAGTAGCGATGATTTACCCTTGCACGTTTATCCTTATGGAGTCAGTCGCCATCAACTCGAACAAGTAATCCGGGTATTAGATTTACCCATAGTCTTGACAAAAGACATGGATAGTGCTGATGTAGTCCTAGGTTTGCGGACTCATCTCAAAACCCATTCCAAATTGCGATCGATTTCCAAAGCCCGTCAAATTCCTATTTACGCAGTCAAAGCCAGCACCATCCCCCAAATAGCCCGCGTCTTGCGCCGGATGCTCCATATCGACGATCCAGGATCGTCAGATACCATTGATTTGCGGTTATTTATGAGTAATGGCTCAGACGACGAAATCGAAGCACTAGAAGAAGCACGTTTAGCCGTCGAACAGATTGTCATTCCCAAAAGACAGCCCGTGGAATTATTGCCGCGATCGCCAAAAGTACGGAAAATGCAGCATGAGTTGGTCGAACACTACCGTCTCAAGTCTGATAGTTTCGGCGATGAGCCTAATCGTCGCTTGCGGATTTATCCGGCTTAGGGGCTATTGGCTAGGGGCTAGGGGTTAGGGGTTAGGGGCTAGAGGCTAGGGGTTAGGGGCTAGAGGCTAGGGGTTAGGGGCTAGGGG
>DOIX01000428.1 GCA_003511885.1 Cyanobacteria bacterium UBA11153 | reverse complement strand
GTTAGGACATATTCTCAAACTACGTTGTGCTTAATTCAGGATTGAAGTTAAAACAACGTCCTAATGTGTCTTGGTAGTGCTATATAAATTAATCCCAGGAAGTAAATCGATCGTTTTCGAGCGTTTTTTTGATAAAAAAAAGAGGCGATCGCGATTCTGTAGCGGTATTTTCGCGAAAGCAAAAAGATGCGGCACATATTGTTGTCAATCCTGACAAGGGTGAAGCCGCGATCGCAAAAAAATCAAACTGGGATGGAAGTTATCTGCTTTAATTACTATTACTAAACCAGTAAATTTAGCTTTCTCCTCTTTTGCGTCGCGAAAAAATTCCCAACAACCCCAATCCTAACAAACTTGCGGCTGTACTTGGTTCAACAACACGCTGGGGTGTTTCTCTCTCTGATGGTTGGGATGGATTCCCATTACCAGATACATTAGGAATTGGCGCTTGTGGGGTTGTTCCCAATGACTTTCCTTTAATGAATACTGCTGAGTCCAGGTAACCATCCCCAATATCTTTAATATTAATAGTGAGAGTGTTCCTGGCATTTTTGTTCAGGATGCCTTCAAAGCCCAAGACTTTGGTATAACCATCGAGCTTGGTTTGGGTACCAGTACCAGCGGGATTCCCAATGAAGTCGAGATGATAGGATGTCGGATCTGTGGGGACAGGAATTAGATTGTTAATGGTGACTGTCTTCCCGTCACTTAACTTGGCGAGGTTAACACCATTTAATAATAATTCAAATGAGTCATTGAATTCGGAATTGCCAAACTCAACAAATTCTTCTGAACCAAATACATATTGGAAGAATAACTTATCGACGCTGCTGTCAACATCAAAGCTAATATTGAGAGTGATGTCATCACCCTCCATTCCCGCAACTCCTTTGGCAGCGGGGACAAAATCTGTGCTTAAGTCGTTGGGGACATTCTGCCAGTTTGTGACAATTTTGCCTCCATCCTTCTGATTCTCACCTGGGATATCCGTAACTTTGCCTGTACTGAGAACTATACCGTCTTTGAAGCCGAAGGGATCGTTATTGAATAAACCAAATGCCTCGGGATTGCCCAAGGGCGCGATCGCAAAATTACTCAGTCCTGATGTATCGCCGATTAGGGCATTGAGCAAGTCTGCTCCCAGATTATTTTGGGTAATGGTAAAGGCCATCGTCGGGGTGACTATCCCACTCAGAATTGCGATAGCTTGCGCTGCTGCAAAGGAGATCCCCCTGGGCGCACTGACTAAGCTAATGGCCTTCACCATTGCTTTTGTGGTAATTTTCGGTAGAATACCCATATTTGTTTACCTCAAGATGTAAAATCATTAACATACCTACGCTCTCTCTGGCAATAGTTTTGGCTTGTCTTTACACAATCAACACATTTATATGAAGTTTTGATGAAGCTGTTTTTTTTCTTTCGGGGGTAGTTGCGGTTGAATATTATAATTAATTTTTTGATTATAACTTATAATGACCGATCGTCGTCAATCGGATCGCGATTCAAAAACAAATAGTTAGCCTTACCTCCCAAGATCTATCCCCGCGATCTAATTGCGGGGATTGGGTTGCCCAATTCTTTATACTGTCTCTTCTGAGGGTAAAGATGACCCCTTAACTCGGCGAATGGGCAAATTGGCAATTAAAGCTGTTGCTCTTTGATTACTTTCGAGTGAAAACTCCAACCCCTCAGTATCAATTTCTACATAGCGAGAAACGACTTCCAAGATTTCATTGCGCATTGACTCAATGATCTCAGGATTGAGGTCAGCGCGATCGTGGGCAATGACCAGTTGCAGGCGGCGTTTGACTTCCACCCGACTGTTGCTGGTACTACTCCAGGGAAAAAGTCGTTCGAGAAGGTCGCTAACAGTAATCATGGGGGTTGCATTCTTGGTTATTTGTTCTGGGGTATTTGTTCTTGATTGTTTGTTCTGGGTTGTTTGTTCTTGGTTATTAGTTATTTTTTTCTTGAAAAATTAACTAATAACCAGCAACAAACAACAAACAACGCACAACGAACAACGAAGTTTAATTGCGGAACATGCGGAGGATGCGATTGAGCAGATTGTCGTGTTCTGCCATAAGATCCAGTAGGGGAACCTTTTCACCTTCCAAGCGGCGAGCAATGTTTTGAACTGCGATCGCAGGTAAGGTTAGGTTTTCTGCTAAAGTTAATGGTTCGCCTTTATTACTAGAGACAATTACTCGCTCGTCATCGGGAATAACTCCAATCAAGGGAATAGCTAGAATTTCTTGGACATCTTGCACCGACATCATTTGATCTGCTTGTACCATCGTTGGTTTGAGGCGGTTGACAATTAAGTGAATCTGCTTGATATTTTGGGCTTCAAGTAACCCAATTACTCTGTCAGCATCTCTGACGGCGGCAATTTCTGGTGTAGTGACAATTAAGGCTTCCTTGGCGGCAATAATCGCATTGCGGAATCCCATCTCAATTCCGGCTGGGCTATCAACTAATATGTAATCGTATTTCTGGGATAATACCCCGATCAGCTTTTTCATTTGTTCGGGGGTAACCGATTCCTTGTTGCGACTTTGAGCAGCAGGTAGGAGTACGAGTCCATCCTGTCGCTTATCTTTAACTAATGCTTGTTCTAGGCGACATTGACCTGCTAAAACTTCAATTGCTGTATAGACTACTCGATTTTCCAGTCCGAGGAGCAAATCCAAGTTTCTCAGACCAAAATCAGCATCAACTAGGGCTACTTGGCGACCTAAACGTGCAATCGCCACACCTAAATTGGCAGTAACTGTAGTTTTCCCCACCCCTCCTTTACCGGAGGTGACAACAATAATACGACTCATGAATTTAATAACAAGTGGGTCTTAGAAAAATCCGATGCTCTAGCAATTCTAATTCCTTCTGGCGTTACATAAGCTACTTCTGGATAAAACTGAGTTGGTGGCGTTTCTGGGGAACGTGCTACGGCATCAGCTATCCGCAGTTGAGTTGCTTCCATTCTCAGTGCCATAATGCGGCAAGCGCGATTGCCCTCGGCTCCAGCATGAGCAACTCCCCTTAGACTGCCCCAAACCAGAATATCTCCGCTAGCGATAACTGCACTTCCTGGATTCAGGTCTCCTAGTATAACAATAGTGCCGGGGTGACGAATCTCAACTCCAGAACGTACTGTCATTTGTAAATACAGAGGATCTGCGAGGATTTTAACTGGTTCGGCTGGGGTTTGACTGAGAGAATAGGTGAGGGATTGCTGTTCCACTGAGTAACCTGCAGTTGCTGCCGCCACGGCTGTTTGTCGCCGACTGGTGTAAATCCGCACTAATTGAAGTTCGACTTCGCTTAAGGCATCTGCGATCGCTTGTAGCTTCAGTCCATCTAGCAATTGGTTTCCCGCCATGAGATGGACGGGGGATTGAGGCTGCCACAACCGCGCTTCACCATTGAGACGATGTTTGAACTGATCCCAAAGATCTGACCAAGTTACAGTATCGGTCATTTCTGCTGTTGATGGCAAGATTAGTAACATCCTTTCCCCCTCACTTTTTAAGCAGAATTGGCTGTTACAGTCCAATGGGGTGGTGGGGGAAGTGGTTGAAACTATTGATTTTTGTTCGGAATCGGAAGTCATGTCACAAAAGTTTAGCGTTGGCAAGCCAACTAACAACCAACAACTATAGCAGTGGACAGTTGACAATGGACAGTTGACAATTACTGGATGGAAAT
>DOIX01000066.1:4569-5617 GCA_003511885.1 Cyanobacteria bacterium UBA11153 | reverse complement strand
CGTCGCTGTTTGGATGCAATCTCTCAAATTCAGGCAGAGGAGAAATCCCTTGCCAGCATAGCTCAGACAGAAAATTTCTACAAGGGCGCGATCGCTAAGTTTCAACGGGGAAATTATCGGGAAGCCCTGGCTGATTTTAATTGGTTAATTCAAGTTGATGCTAAAGACGCTCAAGCCTATTGCTATCGAGGGATTGTCTGGGGTAAATTAGGCAATCTTCAGGGCGCAATTCAAGATTTGGGCATGGCAATGCAGTTGAATCCTCATGACAATCGCATTCGTAACCATCGGGGATTGGTGCGAATTGAATTAGGAGATTATCGAGGTGCGATTGATGATTTTACAGAGTTACTAAAGTCTCAGCCCCAAAATTCTGAAGCCTTAGCTAATCGTGGTATTGCTTACTGTAAACTGGGTAACTATCGACAAGGAATTGAAGATTATTCGCGAGCTTTAAGTATTAAACCGGATCGTCCCCAATTTTACTATCAGCGGGCCATAGCACGGGGAGATTTTGAAGATCATGAAGGCGCAGTTGAGGATTACCAAAAAGCGGCAAATATTTATTTTGATAAAAGAGATTGGGAAAGTTACCAAAAAGTATTGAATAGGCAAAAAATTCAAGCAAGGAAGGCAGAAGAAGTAAGGAAAAAACGAACAAGTAAGCTGAATAGTGACGAGATATTTATTCAGCAAGAAAACCAAATATGGTCAAACGTTCAACCAAATCAAGAATTAAAAGAACGATTGTTAAGAATGGTTGGCGGTTACTGGGATGTCGCCGCAAGATTAATTGAAATAGCCAAGCAAAAACATCCAGGAATGCCGGAGAATTGGTATTTAGAGAAAGTTATTACGGATTTAGAAAAGGATCGTTGATAGTTGACAATTAAGAGTTATAGCGCTTCGCGCTGATATATTTACACATTAGAACATGGATGCTAGATCTGAAGATCTTGAGAATAATTGGACTGTAAATACACCAGCGCGCACTGCTATAAGAGTTACTTATATTACCCTACTGTCAATTGACAATTATCAATTATCA
>DOIX01000066.1:3496-4373 GCA_003511885.1 Cyanobacteria bacterium UBA11153 | reverse complement strand
CAATTGACAATTATCAATTATCAATTGTTCATATAGCCTCTTAATAATCGTAAGGATTAGCAGGTTCAGGAATTTCTTTAATAGAATTCGCATCAATCGTTAATTGACGTTTACCATTGAAGGTTTCCGTAATCATTTTTCCTTCAACTTGGATCCACGTATCCGGCTTATAAGTATCGCGATTTCCCTTAAGTTTTACAGGTAAACTAACCGGATAAGCATCCGCAGCACAACAAGTAATAACAAAGCGAGTAATTAATAAATATTGGGATGATAAATCTGGAGGATAAACAACAAAACCATTGACATTTACCTTTTGATCCGTATAACTATCGGGTTCCGGATTAACATTAAGTGTCCGAATCCAGCCAATTAGCGATCGCTCTTCGGGTTTGCTAGTCTTGTGAAATGACTGTGCTTGCACTCTCGTGACTGTTAAGGATTCAGTCACACCCCGCTGTATCGCAGTTTGACTGTTAAACACTTTGGGTTCCACCAATAAACCCAAAATCGCCGTAAATACCAACAACCCACTACTCCAACCCGGAGGAAAAAAGCTGATATGTTGAGAAGTTGCTCTATTATTGAATCGGCGCTTAAGGAGTTGGCGAAGAAACTGAAATGCTTTAAAACTTGCCAAACATAACAAAACAATGCCAGTATTGAGAACCAATAAAAAGTAATTGGGGTGAATTAGGAGCCGTAATTCACCTGTTGACCAATATTTAATTAATAAACCACCCCAGATAGCGAGGGCGATTATATCTAATAGAGGTAGCCAGAATTTTTGGGTAATCATTAGTTGTTGGTTGTTATAGCAGTGGACAGTTGACAATGGACAGTTGACAATTACTGGATGGAAATCAAACTCTTTACT
>DOIX01000066.1:0-3217 GCA_003511885.1 Cyanobacteria bacterium UBA11153 | reverse complement strand
CGATGTGGCGGTTGCTATAGTTGTCGCCCCGTCAGCCATTAATTCTTTGATTTGGGGCGCTCTCAAGGCTGTAATCCAATATTCCCTAACTCTTAATAAATTCTGAAATTATAGCGCTACGCATTAAGGTTAGGACATATTCTCAAACTACGTTGTTCTTAATTCAGGATTGAAGTTTAAAACAACGTCCTAACGTGTCTTGGTAGTGCTATACATGGCTGCGGTGAGGTGAGGTTTAATTAGCTGGAATTCAGTAGGGAATCAGGTTTTCGCTCGCGGAAGTACCCCCGCAGGAGGTAACTTCCGTGGCTCTTTCGTCGAACTCAGGTCAGTAACATTAGGGGTGGGCACGCTACTGCCCACCCTACAAAAAAACAGCCACCCCTAACGGCAGGGCTGTTTCATTCTCCATTGAGAAATTGGGGCGAAGGGGAGCAGGGGGAGAGAAGCGTTTTTAGTAATAATTAATCCCTAATTTTTTTTGAGTAGGATTTATAGCGCTACACGCTAAGGTTAGGACGTTTTGATCCCCCTAACCCCCTTAACAAGGGGGAACAGTTAAAGATTAATGTCCTAACGTATGCGCGTAGTGCTATATCACTTGAAAATCTCGCCCAGTCTGCTTTCTATCTCTATCAAATTTCATTATTGAAACAGCCCTGCCCCTAACGGGGCGGGGAGTGTCAAAAAATCTGCCTATCACTTCAGACAAGCAAAACGACTTGCCTGGGGAGCATCCCGATGGGGAAGAAATGCAGGTTGTATTCTTGCTCCCCCCTAATTCAAGGGGGCTGAGGGGGGTAAAAACTTTGGCAAAAACAAGTATCTTTGCCAAAGTGGGATGCTCCCCTTGCCTGAAGCATCGCCACGATTAAACTGCTACAGTCTTCTTGGTGACAGCACTCAATTCGCCCTTAGCATACTTAGCTGCATATTCATCCAGAGTCATCTGCTTGATTTTGCTAGCATTTCCGGCAGTACCGAATTGCTGATAACGCTCTAAGCAAACATTCTTCATGTACTTAATCGAAGGCTTCATGAAGTGACGGGGGTCAAAGTTTTTGGGATCTTTGGCAGCAGCTTCACGGATAGCAGCAGTGATAGCCAAACGGTTGTCGGTGTCGATATTTACCTTCCGCACGCCACTCTTAATACCTTTTTGAATTTCTTCGACGGGTACGCCGTAGGTTTCAGGAATCGCGCCACCATATTGGTTGATAATGGCAATTAAGTCTTCTGGTACGGAGGAAGAACCGTGCATTACCAAGTGGGTGTTGGGTAAGCGGCGGTGAATTTCTTCAATCCGGCTGATAGCGAGAATTTCACCAGTGGGCTTGCGGGTAAATTTATAAGCACCATGGCTGGTACCAATCGCCACAGCGAGGGCATCCACTTGGGTACGCTCAACAAACTCAACTGCTTCTTCAGGATCTGTTAACAATTGGTCATGGGAAAGAGTACCTTCAAAACCGTGACCATCTTCTTTATCACCTTTACCAGTTTCCAGGGAACCCAAGCAACCTAGCTCACCTTCTACGCTAGCGCCAACAGCATGAGCCACTTTCACCACTTCGGAAGTAACAGCAACGTTATACTCAAAGCTAGCTGGGGTTTTGGCATCTGCTTCGAGGGAACCATCCATCATAACGCTGGTGAAACCATTGCGAATAGCAGAGTAGCAGGTAGCTGGTGAATTCCCGTGATCCTGGTGCATAGCAACGGGGATATGAGGATAGGTTTCCACCGCCGCTAAAACCAAATGACGGAGGAAATTCTCACCTGCATAGCTGCGGGCACCACGAGAAGCTTGTAAAATTACGGGACTATCAGCCTCTTGAGCAGCCTGCATGATGGACAGGATTTGCTCCATATTATTAACGTTATACGCTGGAATACCGTAACCGTTCTCCGCTGCATGGTCCAGTAGCAGCCGCATGGGTACGAGAGCCATAAATCGTCCTCCTAATTTTTGGTATCGTTTATTGCCAGTTTTTTTAAGACCAGCTTAATTCTTACGACAATCTTAAGATATTTTTCAGCATTATAGGAAATTATATCCAGATCTTCTGATATCCGATCTGGCTGCGATCGCAATAATTAAATCTTATGGATCAAAAATGGGTCGCCTGGGATTCGAACCCAGAACTTATCGGTTAAAAGCCGAGTACTCTACCATTGAGTTAGCGACCCGTAGGAGTAATGTGTCAAACACACCATCTATAAGGTTGGCACAAATAAATGGAAATGTCAAGACCTGAGTTTAGATGGTTTGGGGGGGAGTTTTGAGGAATGAGTTTTGAGTTCACACTCTCCTCCCCTGCCTCCTGCCCTCTTGCCCCTAATTAAAATGTTACTGCCAATTTCACAGATGTCTCCAAACTAGCGCCAGGAGGTAATTGAATGAGACAATCTCCGGTATTGAGAGCATTACGGGGGGCGCTCCAAGGTTCAAGGCAGTAAAAGTCTTTACCCTTGAGCGTCCAGAAAACCAGGGTGGAGTAGATGTCACTGTATGCGATCGCAATTTTTAACCCTCGCCCAGTATCGGTAACGGTAGCTGAGTTAGCAGTTAGCTGGCGAAAGCCCACATCAATTTCATCTTCTTGCCAATCAAAACCGCCATTAAAGGGATGAATATCTTGATTTTGCTGATTTTGATACTCAGATGCGGGAATCTCAAAGTGAAGTTGGCTTTTGTCAGGGGCAAAGAAGTAGGGATGGAATCCCGTAGCAAAGGGCATCGCTTCATCTGAGTGATTAGTGTAGCGCTGCTGAATCTCCAAAGTATTACCCGCTAACAGGTAAGTAAAAACAACCTCAAACTCAAATGGGTAAACTGCCAGAGTTTCCTGATTACTCTTGAGGGAAAGGATCAGGCTAGCACAGCCATTAGTTACTTTGTCTATCACCTGCCAAGGTAAGTCGCGGGCAAAACCGTGCTGGTGGAGCTGATACTCTTGTCCTTTGTGGATATAGGTATGGTTGGGCAGGTTACCGCAGATGGGAAAGAGAATGGGGATACCTCCCCGCACGCTTAAATTAGGATTTTTAAATCTTTCCTCATCCAGATACAGAATCTCCTGATTTTGGAGACACCAGCGAGAAATGATACCCCCCCTTTCTGGCACAACCTCCAAACTCGCTCCTGCGGCATAGTCAGTGAGAATATAGGTTTCGTAGTCCCGTTGTGTTTTAGCGATCGGTACGCCTCTAATCA
>DOIX01000048.1 GCA_003511885.1 Cyanobacteria bacterium UBA11153 | reverse complement strand
TGGAGGTAGAGGATCTCTACTATCCTCAATCGGTGGGGACAAATCGGTCAAACTCTCTTCTTGATACTGACTCTTGTCGAGAATGCTTTCCTCTATTCGTTTGAGGCGACCATGAAGTCCTGCTAGTTTCGGGTCCCACACGCAGCCTTGGAAAGCTCCAAATTCCTGACAAATTTGCGCCACTAACTCAGGAAATACAGCGGTTTCCGCTCTTATGAGGTACAGTAGAATTAGCATCGAGATAATCGATCAAATCTTGATTACTTATTAAAGTGTACTCCATTACAGCGGGAACTGCTGTATCTCTGGCATTGGTATTTCTAGGAGTCGAAATAATAGTTTGTCAATTAAACCAATCGACATGTTTACCTGACCAAAAAATGAGAGTTGAAATTGATGATTTGTTAAATGGAAAGGTTGGAGAATATTCATCTCCCAAAACTGCTCAAACTGTTTGATGTAGACATTAATAAAAGCTTCATTTAGTTCGATTAGGCGTGGTGGTGGATCGCCCGCATAGCATAGAGGTGGCATAGACAACTTTTCTGACAGAGTTTGGGCTACTGCTACCAAGGCTTTTGAGGGAGGTGGGGATGTCTTGTGCCACCGATAGGCAATAAATTCACGGGCTAGGTAAATATCTGGAATGTCAGTCATAAAGATCCTTATTTTGAAAGAGAGCTATTGATATAGATCGTACATTTAAGGTTAAGTTTCATCTAGCCAGTCCCTGGCATAGAGTAACATTTTAGTTATAATTATACTTGCTGAATTCTACACTACTATGACCCCTGAAGAACTGATAGAACGATACGAAGCTGGAGAAAGAGATTTCAAAAACGTTAACCTCAGAGGGGCTTCTTTGATTGGAGTAAATTTGAGAGGCGCTAACTTGAGTTATTCCGACTTATGTGAGGCTGACTTGAGCAATGGGATCTTGAATGAAGCCATCCTCAATCAGACGAGGCTAGCTGGGGCTAACTTGAGGCAAGCAGATCTCGGTAGAGCTTTCTTGTATGTGGTGGATCTCACAGAGGCAAATCTCAGTCAAGCCTATCTCTATAGCGCGGAACTAAGTGAGGCTAATTTAAGCAAAGCTAATTTGACTGAGGCAAATTTAAGTTGGGCGCAGCTATGGGAAGCGAGTTTGGCTCGCGCTAATTTGAGGGGAGCTAACTTAAATAAAGCCAATATGGAGTCGGCAATTTTGTATCAGGCAAATTTAAACCAGGCTAATTTAACTGAAGCTAACCTCCATCTAGCCGATCTCAGTGAAGCCAACCTAATTGGAGCAAATTTGACTAATGCTCGCTTGAAGAGAGCCACTTTGAGTAAAGCTAATCTGACGGGTACTTCCTTAGAGGGAGCTGATTTAGAGAAAGCTGTATTGGAAGGTACGATTATGCCCGATGGCACGATGCACGAGTAGTTTTTGAATTCAGTCAGGCTCCTGTTGGGAAATAGGGTGGCACTCTGGCAATTCTTTAATAGTTATAATCTTACCATCGTTCAAATTTTAAACATCTTTCTCGTTCAATTCTTTGTTTTTCTGCTAAAGTCAGTAGAATAACCAACGTATTGTCAGTCAAGACTTGACAAACTTCAAATCGATAGCTTGTTTCTGCAATTAAGCGATTAATCTCTATTAAAATTTCTAAGTCGATGTGTTCCTCATAGTACTCAGGTTCAATTCGATGCCTAATGCCATTAACCGTAAATTCTATCAAAACTGATTCTGAGTCAGTTTCCCAAGTTTCTTTCAATTCTTGGGGTAAAAAAGATCCGCGAGAAATTTCACTCCATCTCTCAAATACTCTCACATACTCTTGATTGTTTCGACCCACGGAATCTACTTCGGTTTCTGACCAAGTTCTGCTAGTATCCCATCTCAATAAGTATGGATCTAAATGCCCCATAGTTGAATCGAACATCGGATCCGCAAACTCCAAATAAACAGAATTAAAGTCTCGTTCTGTTAGAAATTGCGATCGAAAATCTGCTCTAATTATTTTTATTTGTTCTGTCAGTTCTCCATCAGACAAATGGATATATTTATTGAACAATCCCAGAGTACGATAGTATTTTATTCCGTCGATTAGCCATGCTATGAACTTTGATTCTGCTTCCAAAAAAGCTAAATCATCATCCTCTTTTGTCGGCGGAAAATTTGAGTTATCCAGGACTTCTCTCTGGGGATCGCGACAGATGATATCCAAGGCAAAAATTTGTGGATCTGATGGTTTAAATGAAGATGATAAGCTTCTAATTCCCGATTCAGCTACATTACGGATGTAGCACGTTTTACCCTCAGACAGTTGTTCATAAACTTTGGCGTGAGGTGGGACGGCATTCCCATTATTCACAATAATCCAAGGTTCCCAGATTGCTACATCACAATCGTTATTTAGACGTAACTCCCAGCTACCATTCGTTGCTTGTCTAATTACCTCACCCACATAAATAACTAGAGAGGGAAATATTTCTAAGCTCAAACATTTTCGCCGTCCTTTTTGTCGCACAGATTTCTCTACTCGATTTAGGCTAGGGAGTGTTTTGTCTAACTCGGCTAGAGGAATATTCAGTTTCACAGCTAGATGTTCTACGAGTTTCGGTACTTCCTCGATAAGCTCCTTGCTTTCTGGCTGCCAGCCATTGAGAGGATGCAAGATCTTTAGAGTTTGAGAATGTGGAATGAAGGACTTTTTCTTCTGTAGGGCTTCAAACATATTTTTAATCGACATCTAAATTAAACATAAACCAATAGCGATAAATTGCAATTTCTGGCTCATTAAATAAAAAGCAATCCTCCTTCTCGGTCTTTAAATATTCTAAATAATACCGAATTGCTTGGCTCTGTTGATAGTTCAAGCCAACCATTCGCTCAATAAATTCATGAACTCGTTGATTCGATTCCTCTAATTGCTTCATTAGTACTTGATGAACTGTCAATGATGCTGAACTTAAATGTTGTTGAAAAAAGTTGAGCTTGTTTAAAGTATCAATCTCTGTAGGAAGAGTTAGAAACTGCATTATATTTTCAGGTAAAATATCACTGTTTGGGAAATCCTGCACAACTTGTGATAGATAGGCTGGAAGGTAAAAGCGAAATGCTGAAGGAGTCATAAAGCAAAGAGCAGAATTTTCTCGAACTAATGTCTCAGGAGATACCTCGCTCCAATGTTTACCTTCTAGCTCTTTCTGAATTTTTACGCACTCTAAATGATTACCAGTATTGTCGTAGACTATATTTTGATCGCCTGGATAAGGTAGTGACTGAAATCCCACCCTAATCTTCTCCAAAACAATTAATTGGCTAACCATCGCTCTACATTTAACCTCCTAATGACTAATGTTAAGCAATTGTTCCCTATCCCGAAACTTGCTTACCCCAGGGCAAACGAGCTGAATTGTTTACATCACTTACCGTCTCGTTGCTTGGGGATTTATTTAATTTATTTCATACTCATTAGTTATCGGATTCCAGACAGCATTTAATTGAGCAAAAGCTTTCTGGTGAAGGCTCCAAATATCCTCGCCAGGATTAGATGCTAAAAGCTCATCCCGATATTCTTTACTAACAGGGTAGATATTGGATACAGCACATAAAACTTGCGATTGTAAGCTCTCATTAAATCCATAGTCAGGATATAACCCTTGGCAGGGAGCTGATTTTAAGAATTCTTCTACAGCGGCTAAAGGATGAGAATCAGGAATAAGTGGTTTAGCTCGCAGTTGACACTCTCTAGCACACCATTCAATATAATTTGAGGGAGGTTGAGGCTCTCCAAGAACGATATAGCCCATAACTAAAAAAAGTGGAATACCTCGATGAATATGAAGAGGAAATAAGGGAAAAATTTCGGGATTTTCTGGGATTTTCATCATCATGGGCTTACCTATCCTCAAGGGAGGTAGCACTACCTCTCCATCTCGGCGGACGAAAAGAAGGCGAGCTGTCATCATGGCGTTATTTTGCTCGTTTTGTAGTCGCCAAATTATTTTAAGGTTCTCGTCTTCGTCCTCCATTTCGTCCTTCATTTCGTCCCCCATTTCGTCTTCCATTTCGTCCTCCATTTCGTTCTCTGTATCAGGCCGAAAATTACTCTCCATTTCCTGCCCTATCTGGTTCTCCCTCTCTTTCTCCATCTGGAGAGCAAAATAGTTCTCCATCTCCTGCTCCATCTCTTCAATCATTTCGCAGTAGCTCTGTAACGCTTGGAGAGATTTCTCATAACCAAGATGATGAAGATAGTTAACTGCTTTGATTATAGCTTGAGGATTAAATTGATATTTGGGATAGCCAAAAATTGGACGCATTAATTCGATTCCTTGCATAATTTCTGAGTCATTATTGTTCAATACAGCCACAGATTTACCTCAATTGGATATGTATTTTTTCATTCCCGTCAGTTTCCTATCGCGAAATAACGTGATACTCTTGCAATTCTCCTAAGTGCAGATGGCTGACAATTTCACCCAACCGTAATAAGTGTTCTGGATTATTTACATCAGTTGGT
>DOIX01000065.1 GCA_003511885.1 Cyanobacteria bacterium UBA11153 | reverse complement strand
AGAGCTGACGGGGCGACAACTATGGCTAAAACCATTGCACAGTCTGGCTTGTAGCGCGTTGATTTGTCAAAAAATTGAGTCCATTTTTGCGCATTATTGACACTATTTTCACATACGGGCAGCTACAAGTATTATGGTTTTGTCCTTCACCACCAGATTTCCTGGCTAATTTTCCCTAATGTGGGTGGTTTTTTTCCGGATTGGCATGGCTTTAAAAGCATAGCCTCTCAAGGTTTCAACCATAGTTGTCGCCCCGTCAGGTTAAATAGAGTTGCGATATTTTTCTAATAGTTGAGGAATATAATCATAGCCATCTACTCCAATAATCGGTATAATTTTTGACTTCTGATTTCCTAATAAATCTTGAAATCCTTCTAGCCCTATTTGACCTTGTATTATTGTTAATAATCCAGCCGTTTGTCGCCATTCTTCGGAACCAATTTGCTCTAATAAATAAGCACCTAAACTACCTGTATAGATAGTTTTTTCTATGTCTTGCATTCGGTAAAAAGCTTGGGCTAGGTAGGCTAAATTAATACCTTGAAGGTATAAATCTCCTGAGAATTGAGCGGCTTGCCAACCTTCTTCTAAATAAGTTATTGCCTTTGACGGCTCTTGAGTTACTACATAAGCAATACCCAAACTACTCAAACATAGAGATTGACTTTGCCTGTCTCCCACTTTTTCTAATAATTTTCGTCCTTGCTCTAAATAATGAATCGCATTTTCGTAAACTTCTGCTTCAACTGATGGGCTATCCTGCGCTTGGAAAACTTCACTGTATCCTAAATTAGTCAAAGCATTGGCTTCGCCTAACTTATCTCCGGCTTGGCGAGCTAAAATTAGGGCACGTTGACTATAATTAATGGCATCAGGATATTTCTTCTGAGCGACACAAGTACGGCTGAGGTGATTAAAGTTAGCAATTTCACAAATGCGATCCCTTTCTTGACGGGCAATCTCTAAAGCCTCCTCGTGGAAAGCAATTGCTCTATTATACTGCCCCTGTGCCCGTTGGGAATAACCTAATAAAGTTAAAATTCGTGCTTTTTCCTGAGTCCCCTCAACTCGCCGCAAAGGTTCATCTAAATAATCTAAAGCATTCTTCAAATAATTACCATTTAAGCTAGCAAAGACACCGCCATAAAGAGGAAAATAATCTCGTTGTGCAAAGGCACGGAGAGTTTGTAGGGTTATTTGAAAACAACCATTAACTAAACGATCTCGTCCAGAAAAAGTTATCGAGTTTACAGCATTACCTAATTGAGACCAAATAAATGTAAAAGCGATATAAGTAGAAATTGATAGTTTGGCACTAACTTTCGAGTTATAGACCATTTTATCGAACCAACTTACCAATCCTCTCTGCAAATATTGGAGAAGTAAAGCTAACTCAACCCACTTAGCTATTTCTAGATTTTCTTCCCGATCTAACCATTCGCTAATCGGTTGATTGTATGCTAAAGATTGAAAGAGTAACTCTGGTAGAGAACTGTTAACTTTTTTTGCCCATAGTCCCCAAGGTCCTCGTTGTTCCGGTAGTCCTGCAAATCCCACCGAACCTCGACTTTGTTCATAAATCCAGCTTACCAGATCGTTTTCTAATCGCTGCCAAGAAGCTAAACCTGCGGTAATTCCTGCAGATATTTGTAGAATATCTTTAGCTTTTTGAGGGTTAGCAGTTGCGATCGCTTTTTGCTGTAAAGTTTTAGCTAATTCGCCCAATTGTGAAGTATTGAGAACTTGTTGTTGATTGGGGTCAATCGCTCGGAGTAAGATAGAGAAGCGATCGGGAGCTTCAGCATCAATAATCGATCTAATCGCACTAGCGATGGCATCTGCTACTCGATTTTTCTCTTGGACTCTCTCCCATTCACTGCTAATCGTGTTAAGTGCCCTCAGCGTGCGCGTAGCTTTTCCTTGCTTGAGTTGATTGGCTGGATTATCTATCTCCTCCTGAGTATTCCCGATACGCTGTGCCAAACAACCCTCAAATATTTCTCCTGTACCACTGGTGATACCTGACACCAACATTTGATAGACTTGCTCTTTCGAGCGCATCTTCCCCTGTAGAGTAGTTTCGACAATTTGATCGATGAGTTGAAAATAGCGATCGCGCCACGAGATACTTTCCGTCATCAGCTCTTTTCCCAGGAATATCCGTCTTTCTCAAGATTACAGCACTTTGGCAGGAGAGGGGAGGGGCAGAGGGAGCTGGGGAGCTGGGTGGCTGGGAAGCTGGGTGAGAGGGGGAAAAATTTCTTGTCTTCCCTATTTCCCGCTCCCTCTTTGAACTTGACTCAACGTGCGGAAGTTCTATAAAAATGGCACAATAATAGCTTATCGATCTCTAAAATATCCCAGCCATTGTGAATGGGCTGTTAGGATCTGTTGGCTGAAAAGCCAGTGCCTCGCAATTCAGCATTATCAGGGCTAGTCATCTCCCTGCTGATTAGAGGGGAATTATTAGTGCAGCATTTCCATGATTTAGGCTATTTGTCAGTGCCTAGTTGTCAGCCTAGCTGTATTTCCCTCCCACAGCAGGGAAATATCTCCTTTTCGATTCTCAGGTGTACATTTACATGGATAGATTGTCCTAAACCATAGCAAACAACTTTATTAACGCTTCGCCCCCAAACCATGCAGACTATCGAAAAGACACAGCCCAAACTTATCGATTTGAAAAACCGCCTTGCCGAGATTAACGACATTGAAGCTGCTGCTTCCCTTTTATATTGGGATCAAGCAACTTATATGCCGCCCGGTGGTGCAGTTGCTCGCGGACGGCAGTTGGCAACATTGCAGCAAATTTCCCATACTAAGTTTACTGAACCAGCCCTTGGTCAGCTTTTGGAGGATTTGCGCCCCATCGAACAGAGTCTACCCTATCATTCTGACGACGCTAGCTTAATCCGGATTGTCCGCCGAAAATACCAACAAGCGGTACGAGTCCCTGCCTCATTTATGGCAGAATTTTCTAGGCATCGGACAGATACTTATGAGGCTTGGACAAGAGCCAGACCTACTAATAATTTTGCCTTAGTGCAACCTTACCTGGAAAAAACTTTAGATTTAAGTCGCGAGTTAGCCGAGTTTTTCCCCAATTACGAACATATTGCGGATCCCCTGATTGATTTTGCTGACTATGGGATGAAGACATCGTTTTTGCGATCGCTTTTTGCTCAGTTACGTCAGGAACTTGTGCCTATCGTTGAAGCAATTACCTCCCAATCAGGTCCTGATGACAGTTGTCTCAATCAATTTTATCCAGAAGCCCAACAGATCGATTTTACTCTTAAAGTTATCGAGCAGCTAGGATATGACTTTAAACGGGGTCGTCAAGATCAAACTCACCACCCCTTTATGATTAATTTTTCCACGGGAGATGTCCGGATTACTACCCGCGTCTATCCCGAAGATCTTAGTCAAGCCCTATTCAGTAGTATCCACGAAATGGGGCACGCACTCTACGAACAAGGGATTAATCCGGATTTTGAAGGTACGCCTCTGGCTGGCGGTACATCGGCGGGGATTCACGAGAGTCAATCTCGACTTTGGGAAAACATCGTGGGCAGGAGTTGGGGATTTTGGCAATTTTTCTATCCTCAGTTGCAATCCTTTTTCCCGTCACAGCTAGGCAATGTCTCCCTGGATACATTTTACCGCGCGATTAATAAAGTTAAGCGATCGCTAATTCGTACTGATGCTGACGAGATTACTTACAATCTTCATGTTATGATTCGCTTTGACTTGGAATTACAAATGCTAGAAGGTAGTTTAGCTGTTCGAGATCTTCCCGAAGCTTGGAGGGAACGCTATCGCTCCGATCTTGGTATTATTCCAGAAACCGATACTGATGGTGTATTGCAGGACGTTCATTGGTATTCTGGTCAAATTGGCGGGATGTTTCAGTGTTATACTCTGGGTAATTTGATGAGTGCCCAATTTTTCGCCGCAGCATTGGCAGAGCGTGGTGATATCTTAGCTAAAATTAAAAATGGAGAATTTCTGACATTGCATAATTGGTTGAAGAATAAAATTTACCAACATGGTTCCAAGTACACAGCAGCAGAATTAATTGAGGATGTTACAGGTAAACCTCTACATATAGAGCCATTTATCCGTTATATACGCCAAAAGTACAGACAACTTTACAAACTGTAAAGATTATATTTTTTAGTCTGTTTAGGTGGTAGGCTGGCACAAATTATAGCGAGGAACTAGGGGCTTGGGGCTTGGGAAAAAAGTTTTAAAATGCAATAGTTTGCTGGAATTGAGAATGTCTTAACTGCACTGGCGGTTGCTATATACCCAAGGCTGGAAATGGGGAATGGGGAATGGGGAATAAAAAAATATTTCTCATTCAAAATTTACCCATTCCTAATATCCACTATTCCCTATCATTCTTATCATCAATGCCAAGGAGAATTAGTTGTTTTTTTAATAATTCTCCTCGTTTCAATTCTCGTTCTTCATGAGTCATAATCCATTTAAGAGAACCATCATACCAACGCAGCCATTGTCGATTTATACCTTGATAAACACCTTCCCATAATCCCAAACCGAGCTGAATATCCTGAATCCAGATTCGAGGTTCCTTGATTCTTAACTCTTTGTAGCGACTATCAGCTAATTCAAACACTTTCAAATTGTTACTTTTATAATCGAATATAATATAATAAGGAATTCGCAAAATCTGTTCGTATACCTCCCAATAGCTTTCGGGTTGATTTCCAGTTGCCTGCCTCTCGTCTAAATCCACTATTTCTGAATCTGGAGAAACAAAATCCACAACGACAAAGGGATTGATTCCTTCTCTCCATGCCCGATAGATTTCTCTCACCTCCCGTTGTTCATAAAATTCTTCAGTACCCACCACTGCAAACCAGTGAGGAGACTGATAGCAATTTGTCTGTTGCGGATTGTAGTACAGTTTCACATGGCTAGCCACTAAGATTTGTTGTACGAGGTAGTTGGGAGGATGAAAAGTGTCTCCGAGTAACTGAGGTTGTAGGAGATAATATTTCTCAGCCAATTCTAACTTCTCAGAGTTAGCCTGATGAATCTTGTATCTCTTTGATAAAATTTTTTTGGGAGAGGAAGGTGGGTTGGTTTGGTACATGATGCTACCCGGAATTATCCTACTGTTATTTTAATACGATCTAGATTGTCTAAGTTAGCTATATAGCAGTGGACAGTTGACAATGGACAGTTGACAATTACTGGATGGAAATCAAACTGTTTACTCAGGGAGGATTCCGCTTCTCTTCATGATGTTATTTATGCCTTAACCGATGTGGCAGTTGCTATAAATAACGCTATCAGGACTTACGCAAACCATCTATCTGTAGGG
>DOIX01000063.1 GCA_003511885.1 Cyanobacteria bacterium UBA11153 | reverse complement strand
TCGAGGGTCATTACCCCTGGAAATCTTTGGAAATAACAAAAACTTATCACTTGACTTGAAAGAGAGCCGTATGATCCTTAGTCTCTGTGACATCCATCCCCTATCGGAATTCCAGCGGGGTGCTAAGGCTTTCCTCGTCAGGCTCAAAGAAACCAAAACCCCAATTGTTCTTACTGTTAACGGCAAAGCGGCTGCTGTTGTTCAAGATGCCGAAAGCTATCAGCAACTTCTCGATAAGATTGAGTTGCTTGAGTCTATCGCATGTATTCGCAAGAGGATCGAAGAGTTTGAGCGAGGAGAAGGTATGCCTTTAAAGAAGGGATTTCAGCCGCTTCAAGAAAAATGAGGAAACTTAAAACGAATCTTGTTCATTCACTGATTTGGAACGCCGTCTTCCGCAACGCGGCAGAAGTATTATTATAGAAAAAGATAACCAGATCTATCTGTCTATGAATCTTATAACAGTCGCCAATTTGAATAAACCTTATCTTAATGTTCTACTTGAGAGGGCACAAGCCGGACATTTTATCGCATCAGTGCCAGAGTTGACTGATTGTGTGGCATGGGCTGAAACCCGTGAGAGTGCGATCGCACTCTTACAGGAAAAGGTTAAAGTTAGGCTGGCAAATATTGAGGTTTTGAGACTAGAAGTTTCGGACAATCCCTGGACAGATTTTATTGGGATGTTTGAAGGAGATAAAGATTTTGCAGAGATTGCAGCCGAATTGCGACAAGAACGTGAGTTGGAGATAAATGGTGCTGTATGAGCCTTTGGGTGTTAGATACGGATTGTGTATCATTATTATTAGAGAGGCATCCACAGGTAAGCCGTCGCGTGGCTGAAGTTGGGGCGGAGGTTGCCATTTCCATCGTGACAGTTCAGGAATTATTTAATGGTTGGGTGGTGCGAATCAATAGTGCGCGGGAGGTTGAAGATATTGTGCGACTCTATGGAAAGTTGAGCCGAACAGTTGCTCTATTTGGGCGAGTGAGAGTGTTGGGTTTTGATGAGAAAGCGGGTGAAATATTTCAACGATTGCTAACAGAAAATTCAAGATTATCGAAACAGCGATTGCAGAAGGATATGCGAATTGCCGCAATTGCTTTGGTGAATAATGCAGTTATAGTGACGCGAAACTATCGAGATTTTTCTCAAGTACCAGGGTTAAAGATTGAGGATTGGTCACAGCACAATGGATAAGCTAGAGCATTACCGTGGTTTAGTACGTCGAGTTGTGATGGCATATTACGAATTAGCGAAAAAAGCCACTAATTCAACTAAATATACCCTATAAACTAATAGTTGGCTACTTTCATCCATATTAAAGGTAAAAACTATCGTGCGATCACAGTCATCCCGTTACGGAAAGAAGTGAGACAAAAATCATCTTATTCCCTCCCCATACATCATCTTACTCCCTCCCCTTGATAAGGGGAGGGCTGGGGAGGGGTAATGCTTACCTACCCGATTTCCTGTAGTGAGTGTCTGCTTGTGGCAGTTTAAACACATCAGGATTAAACATCACCACATATTGAGCTTGGGGAATCAGGCGACGGAGAATTTGTAAATGTCCCTCTGCATCCGAGCGAGTGCGGAAATTTCCCACAGTCAATCTTTGCATATTGGGCAGCAAGTGCACCAGCATCCAAGGTGTAAGGCGCTCTTTGTAAGGCATAATTAATTTGTCTCCTTATGAAATGGGAGTCAGAGCCAGTGCTGATAGGTTGGTCGCCGGATGCACTGGCTTTCTGACTGCGTGAAGTTATGCCTTTATACTACGCGCCAATCAGATCAGGAATTATTTAATGGTTAGGTGGTGCGAATCAATAGTGCGCGGGAGGTTGAAGATATTGTGCGACTCTATGGAAAGTTGAGCCGAACAGTTGCTCTATATTCAGTATCCCCAAGGTTGTCTCATAACCAGAATCAAAGTGGAATTCTGTTCGCTAATCCTTAAACTGGGAGTATTCAAATGGATTTAATCGCAATAAATATTGATGGAAAACCCCAGAAACCAATTATCCTATCTGAGATAGCCCAATCAGTCTGTAATACCACAGCAGCAATGTATCAATTAACTGGATTTGTCCCCCCATGGATTGGCTACCTCACTAGAAAAGATGGTGAATTAGTGGGCACATGTGCCTTCAAAACTCCACCGCAAAATGGGCGTGTAGAGATTGCTTATTTTACTTTCCCTGACTATGAAGGAAAAGGTATCGCTACTAATATGGCATTGCATCTAATTGAGATTGCCCGTCAAAATGCTGAGGGAATTATCGTATTCGCTCAAACTCTTCCGGAAGAAAATGCTTCAACTGCAATTCTGAAGAAACTCGGATTTCAATTGATTGAGGAAGTGATTCATCCTGAAGATGGGAGAGTCTGGGAGTGGGAGATTTTGCCCTAAACATATCGCGCTATTTCCATATTTATTTTTACCAGATAAATAGAATTAATGACTACCACTAAATACACTAAACTTTATCACTTTCTGAATCAGAAAGATTGGAAAGATGCCGACATTGAAACCAGACAACTAATGCTGCAAATTGCCGGGGCAGATTCTAGAGAAGATCGCCTCCTTACAGCCAACGATATTCAACAATACAGCCAACGATATTCAACAATTCCCCTGTTCCGAGTTAAAACAAATCGATCCGATCGACTCTGGCTTCAAGCCAGTCAGGGACATTTCGGATTTAGTGTCATCTCAAATCTATATCAAGCAGTGAATGAGGATTATTTTTTACTGGCAGATCAAGTAGGCTGGCGTAGTGAAAAAGATTGGATTGATTACAATAAAATCAATTTTACTCTTGATGCTCCTGTTGGACATTTGCCGATAACTTGGCTTGTCCCAACTTCATTTTAGATGTACTGGAATGCTCGCTTTGCTAGTGCTGGATGGCGATTACTTCTCAAGCGAGTAGCTGAATGTAACTTGTGAAAATTAATCCTAATCGCTCATTGTTACTCTCTATCGATATCAGTTATGAATAAAGTATTGGGAATGGTATTAATCACAGCCTTTATTGGGGGTTTCGTATTAATATTTATTGGCTGTAATTTGATAAATCCTGCTTGTGAAGATTTTCTAGCTAAATTGGGAAATAAACCAGAAGAACTAGAATTTGCCGGATGTAAAAAATATAAAAAATTCTCCCTAGAGGCATTGGAGGCTCGTTATAAAGTTACAGGAAAAGATGCACCAAAAGTTGAAAGGTTTTTGCAGCAAAAATTTCAAATGTCTGAATTGCGATTTTTGTGTTGTGGATGGGAACCAGTAAGAAGGATAGAAAATACTAACTCTCCCGGCTATGGAAGTTTTAGAGATAGTCGCGGTTACGAGTATGAAGTAAGTATGTTTTCTCAAGAAACTTTAATCGACGAACGTCAAGATTGGCAGAATATACCATTTTTATATGTTGATGTTACTTTATATCTTGAACAACCATAACTGATTAAGCAAAAATTAAATAAATTATGTCACCAAATTCACAAAAAAAACTCAAAATTCAAATCATCACCAAACCAGCTCTAATCCGCTTGGCAATACTTTTCGCTATCTTACTAATTTTGAGTATTTGGGGCTGGTTTGCACTATTTTGGATGCCGGGACAAAGTTATCAAGGGCAACTTCCTCCTTTACAACAGCCAGAAATTGAGTTGAGAAATGCTCTACAACAAGATGTAAAAAAGCTAGCTGGTGACATTGGCATTCGCAACTTTGGTTATTATGAAAACCTCAACGCTGCTGCCAATTTTATGGAAACTGCTTTTGGCAAAACAGGATATAAAGTCCAGAGACAAGAATACAAAATAGAGAATAAATATTATTACAATATAGTTGCCGATAAAATTGGTATCAAAAATCCCAATGAAATTGTCGTAATTGGCGGTCATTATGATTCTGTATTTGGTAGCCCTGGTGCAAATGATAATGGTACAGGTGCAGCGGCTACTTTAGAATTAGCCAAAATTTTTGCTAAACAGGAAAACAATCGCACTATTCGTTTCATTGAGTTTACCAATGAAGAACCGCCGTTTTTCTGGACAGAGAATATGGGCAGTCTTGTCTACGCTAAAGAGTCGCGTCAGAAGCAGGAAAAGATTGTGGCGATGTTGAGTCTGGAAACAATGGGAGATTTTTCAGATACCAAAGGTAGTCAAAAATATCCTTTTCCTATAGGACTATTCTATCCAGATCTAGGTAATTTTATTTGTTTTATTGGTAATATTAATTCTGGTGACTTGGTGAGGAATGCGATCGCAACTTTTCGTCTTTATGATCAATTTCCTTCTGAAGGCGCTGTTTTGCCTAATTGGATTCCTGGTGTGGGTTGGTCAGATCATTGGTCTTTTTGGCAAGAAGGTTACAAGGCGATTATGGTTACAGATACGGCTCCTTACCGCTATATAGCAGTGGACAGTTGACAATGGACAGTTGACAATTACTGGATGGAAATCAAACTGTTTACTCCCGAAGGCTTCCGCTTCTCTTCATGATGTTATTGATGCCTTAACCGATGTGGCGGTTGCTATATCTCAAATTTTAAACT
>DOIX01000282.1:6900-26893 GCA_003511885.1 Cyanobacteria bacterium UBA11153 | reverse complement strand
ATAACTTTACGATACCGCAGAGTAAACTCATCTGCCCGGTTCCAGCTTAAAATGACGCCGCCTTTTAGCTGGGGGCTGGGGGCTAGGGGCTAGAGGCTGGGAAAAGACAAAAAAATTTCTTCCTTGTCTCCCTTTTCTTCCTTGTCCCCCTTGTCCCCCTTATCTACTTCCTCCTCTCCACTTGACTTCTCAAGGGGTAAAGACAATATTAGAATAATTGTGAAGAATATTAACAAGGATCGAGTTTCTATGACAGCTTCATTATCAAGTTTTTTGTGGAGTCTCCTGTGGGGTGCAGCAATTGTGGTCATTCCTGCTACAGTTTTTCTCCTCTTTGTCAGCCAGAAGGATAAAATCCAACGTTCTTAGTTACAGCTTGTAACCGTTTCTCAGCCCTTAACCCCCTTACCGAGAGGTAGGGGGTTAACTAAACCCCCTGCCTGACTGTTCAGATATCAGCAAAACTCGCTACTATAGGACTGATTTAGGAGAGCAGGTATGGTAAATTTTGGGCTAAACTCAGCCAGTATTCTGGGAATTTTCCTCGCGGTTGCCGGAGCGGGGCTTTATTTGTTACGCTCGGTACGCCCAGAGTTGGCACGAGATCACGATATCTTTTTTGCGGCAGTGGGACTATTGTGCGGTTTCATCCTGATATTTCAGGGATGGCGACTCGATCCAATTCTGCAATTTGGTCAGTTACTCTTGACTGGTGCAACGATTTTTTTTGCTTATGAGGCAATTCGGTTGCGGGGTATTGCTACCGATCAGGCCAAGCGTGGTACGCGAATTGTTGATGACGATCGCGCGGTGAGCAATGCTTATCGATATGAGGAAGAGGATGAATTCTATGACAAAATAGAACCGGAAGTGGATCGCTATGCCAATCGTAGGCTGCGGGGTAGTGAAGATTCTCGCTACTCTCGTGGAGATAGGTATGAGGCAGAATCCCGCCGTCCTAGAAGTAGAGGTTCATCAGAAAGGGAACGAGGTCCTTCTGATGAACGTCCTCGCAAGCGTCGTACCCGTCCAGAAAGTTCGACTTCAGAACGTCCTGTGGAACGTTGGGAGGCGGATTTGGATAGCGATTGGAATGATAAACCTTCTCGCAGCACCAGTACTCGCCCTAGCCGTCCACCGACTCGGGAATCAGATGTATCATCTAAACCAAGAAGGCGACGTTCTCCAGAAGATTCTTCTCCTTCTCGATCTTCTTATGATAAAGATGTGGATGCTACACCCAGCGATTATGTAGATTATCAACCCATAGACTCTCCAGAGGGAGATAGTGAAAAGTCAGATAATTTTGATTATTAAAAATTGGGAAGTGGGGGAATATTGTCAGGGGCAAGTCGCCATGAGAATTTATTGCCAGGGACTAGCCCCTAGCCCCTAGCCCCTAGTCCCTGGCTATATCACATCTCACCTCTAACTTATGAGGAAATTCTCTTATTTGAGTGTACTTTTGAGTTTAATGGGTTTGGTTGTTAGCTGTAGTCCGTCAAATCTACCAGGACAACCTTTGACGCTTAATAGTCGCTATACTGACGAACAACCAGCATTAAGCGGTAATGGTCGATTTATTGCTTTTGTTTCCGATCGCAATGGTAGCCGTCAATTGGTGATGTTTGACTTGCAACAGCGACGGTTTGTGGATTTACCTCGCTTAAACCGACCCAATGCGATCGCAGAACATCCCAGTCTTAGTTATACTGGTCGCTACATTGCCTATATTGCTACTGATACGGGCACTCCAACTATTGAACTTTACGATCGCGTTACCAGTCGCCCTCAAATCCTGACTATGGGTTATCGTGGTTGGCTCAAAAATCCTCATATTAGTCCTGATGGTCGCTATATTGTTTTTGAAACTTCTCGTCGCGGTCAATGGGATGTTGAGGTTTTTGACCGGGGTTCTAATATTGAATTGGATATTCCTGATGGTACTCCTGTCTTTCAACCTTAGCCGTTTTTTGGGTTTGACATTTTGTCAAAAAATCTAACTAGTCCTTATTAATTTTGACTTTTGACTTCCAAAAAAGTGGTAAAACATTCCCTGTTACTATCAATATCTATGGCGCTGGCAGGTGGCTTGGCAAGCTGTACGGGTTATTCTCGCATTCTCAATTTTCCTTTTGATTCAGGGGGACGTGGATTAAATAGTCCTTTTTCGGAAATTACTCCTCAAACTAATGGGCGTTATATTGTTTTTGTTTCGGATCGTAATGGCAGTCAGGATGTTTTTCTTTTTGATGCTAAAGAACAACGTTTGATTGATTTACCTGGATTGAATGCTTTGGATACAATTGCTTCTCATCCGTCTATTTCTCAAAATGGTCGTACTATTGTCTTGGCGGCAAGTCTAAAAGGTCGTTCGGGTATTTATATTTATAATCGAGATCTTAATCAGTTACGCAATATTACGGAAAATCTCCAAGCTGAGGTTCGCAATCCTACTATTAGTGCTGATGGTAATACTATTGCTTATGAATCTAGTGAAAATGGTCAGTGGGATATTGTTATTTGCGATCGCAATGGTAAACGCCTCAATTTGTTAATCCCTAATCTGTGAAAAGGAGTAGGGAGTGGCTAATATACCAACAGCTTACCTAGCTTATTTGACTATGACAAATAACAAAAAACCAATAACAAATAACATTTTATTTGACTATGACAAAAAATCAATAACAAATAATATAATTCTAATTATTTTAATTATGATGCTAGGATTGATTGCGACTGCCTGTCTGGGTCAATTTACTTCACCCCCCCAGATTCTTACGGGTGGACTCAATAGTAACAGACCAGATGAGTTTCCGGCTTATAGTAGTGATGGTCGTTATCTTGCCTTTGCTTCAGATCGCGAGCGCTCTCGTGATATCTTTATTTACGATATACAAGAGGGTCGTCTCATTGATTTACCTAATCTCAATCGGCGCGACTCTCGTCAAGATCAACCTGCTTTAAGTGCAGATGGTCGATTTATTGCTTATCTTTCCAATGAACGGGGAAAAAGTGATATTTTAGTTTATGACCGAGTTAGTGAGCGATCGCAACTTTTAACTGCTAATGTCCGAGGCTCGGTACGTCATCCTACGATTACAGGTGATGGACGGTATGTGGCTTATGAAACTAGTCAGTTGGGTCAGTGGCATATTGCGATCGTGGAACGAGAATAGATCTAAGTACCATTGATTTATAAAGGTTTGATTTACCAATACTATGTAAATGTAAATTGTTCAGTGTCCGCTGTCCGCTGAAGTTGATTTATGAGAGGTTTATTTTGTATGATTACGAAACCTATTCTTGTTAAATCAGCAGCAATTGTCGCTGGAGTCGCTTTGAGTACGACGATTTTCAATAGTATGGTAAATTTTGACTTATTCAAGTTATCTCTGGCACCAAGTATGGCTGTCGCTCAAGATATTGATGAGGCAATTAATATTCGCGTATATCAGAAAGCAAGTCCGGCTGTTGTCTCGATTCAAACTAATGGTACTACAGGAAGTGGTAGTATTATTAGTGCGGATGGTTTGGTTTTAACTAATGCTCATGTTGTCGCTGGTGCTAATTCTGTAGCAGTTACTTTAGCTGATGGTAGGAGTTTTATTGCTGATGTTATCGCCTTTGGCGATAATGGGTTGGATTTGGCAGTTGTGAAAATTCGTGGAGCGGATAATCTGCCAACTATTTCTGTTAGCAGTACTCCGGTACAAGTTGGGCAACGAGCGTTTGCAATTGGGAATCCTTTTGGGCAATTTCAGGGCACTTTTACAGTGGGAATTGTCAGTAGAATTGATAGGGAACGGGGTTTAATTCAAACTGATGCTGCTATTAATCCCGGTAATTCAGGGGGGCCATTGTTAAATGGGCAGGGAGAATTAATTGGAGTCAATAGTGCTATCTTTAGCGGAGTTGGTGGTGGTAATATTGGGATCGGTTTTGCGATCGCGCTTGACCGAGTACTGCCTTTCTTAACTGCTGTAGAGGAAGGACGGGCTTCTCGGACTACTGTCCGGCAAAGTCCGCCTTCTGGAAATCTTCAACCTCAAACTCTGGCTCTCAATAGTCCTGTTATTAATGGTAATCTGGGTCAGGGTAGTCATGTTTTACCTATCGATAATAGTTTTTTTGACCTTTATACTTTTCCAGGTAGAATCGGTCAAAGATTACAAATTGATATGATTAGTCAGGAAATTGACCCCTATCTGATTTTATTGGATCCGAATGGGAACGATTTGGCTCAAGATGATGATAGTGGTGGCGCTAATAATGCTAAAATCTCAATAATTTTACCGGAAACTGGAACATATCTCCTCATTGCTAATTCCTATCAGGCCGGAGAAGCGGGAAGTTATAAATTGCGCACCCAATCTACTACTATTAGCGCTGGAAATTCACCAACTCAGGAAGATTTCATTTTGCGGCAAGAGGGAATCTTGGGCTATGGTTCTTCTACCCTTCCTTCTGATGGTAGTCTGTTTAATATCCACACTTTTGAAGGTACTGCGGGTGAATCTGTTACTATTAGTGCTGTTAGTCCTGATTTTGATATATATATTGCCTTACTCGATGCTAATGGCAATCCCATCGGTGAGAATGATGATACTAGTGAAAATAATCCTAATGCTACACTGAGGATAACTTTACCCCGTACTGGTAGATATGGCATAATTGTTAATTCATATTATAAAACAGGTGGCGGTCGCTATGTCTTGACTGTAAAATGAGGCACTGGTTAATAGTTGACAATTAATAGTTGAGAGTTGATAGTTAACAGTTGATAAGCTGGGGAAGTATTTAGGGTTCGATGAAAAAGTCTTTTCGTTAGGACTGGGATAATTGATAGTTGATAGTTGATAGTTAACATCTGATAAGCTGCGGGAGTATTTAGGGTGCGATGAAAAAGTCTTTTCGTTAGAGCAGGGATAGTTGATAATTGATAATTGATAGTTGATAATTGATAGTTGATAGTTAACAGTTGATAAGCTGCGGGAGTATTTAGGGTTCGATGAAAAAGTCTTTTCGTTAGGGCAGGGATAGTTGATAGTTAACAGTTGATAAGCTGCGGGAGTATTTAGGGTTCGATGAAAAAGTCTTTTCGTTAGAGCAGGGATAGTTGATAGTTAACAGTTGATAAGCTGCGGGAGTATTTAGGGTTCGATGAAAAAGTCTTTTCGTTAGGGCAGGGGTGGTTTTCAATTGGTTGTTAATTATGGCAACTTCATTGGACGGCATCTCTTGGCGCTCTTGGCGTTAAAAAAAAATTCTGCCTCCTTCCCAACAACTTCGTTTTGAGTCCACCATCTATTTTTACTAACATATAGCAACGGACTAGGGGCACTCTTGCTATTGGCTCAAGCTGAAAGCTTTTCAATCAATACTTTGAGGAATTGAGAATATCTTAACCGCTCTAGCGGTTGCTATAAATGTTGATTTTTGCTACAAATTATATAGTTTTAAGATGGAGAGGAGAGTGGGGCATTGTCTCTATGTTATTGTTTGTTAGTGAAGGCTATCGATCGAAGCTGGTTCGATCGCATCACTTGCTCCAAAAATCTTGACTAAGAAAGAGAGGTTGATCGTGCCTCAGCTAAAACGCCGCCACTTTCTTCAATTTGCTGCTTCTGCAATCGCAACGCTGGGATTGAGCCAGTTCAATATTATTCAACAAGGTTATCGTTACGGTAAGGTTCTTGCCCAAAATACTTCTCGCAAGCTGGCGCTATTGGTGGGAATTAATCAGTATATAGATGGCAATCGCTTGGGTTTGCTTAATGGCTGTGTTAATGATGTGAAATTGCAGCGGGCGTTACTTATTTATCGTTTTGGGTTTAATCCGAGGGATATTTTGACTTTGACTGATGGTCAAGCTACTCGCGATGGTATTTTACAGGCTTTTGATGAACATTTGGTTAAGCAGGCTAAAGCAAATGATGTGGTAGTGTTCCATTTTTCGGGACATGGTGCGCGAGTTTTAGATCCTAAGCCTATTTATCCGGACGATCTTAACAGTACGATTATCCCAGTTGATGATAGTCCTCTCTATCAAGAGGGTATTGTTAACGATATTATGGGACGGACTCTATTTTTATTAATGTCTGCTGTTAATACGGAAAATATGACTGTGGTATTGGATAGTTGTTATTCCGGTGGTGGCACTAGAGGTAATTTTCGAGTCCGTGCGGGTGCAGGTGGTTCTAGTTTAAAGCCTAGCGAAGCGGAATTAAAAACTCAAGAACAATGGTTATCTCGGTTAAAACTTTCTCGCGAAGAATTTGAAAAAATGCGCGGGATTGGGGTAGCTAAAGGTGTGGTAATTGCGGCTGCCCAAAGAGACCAAGAAGCATTGGATGCTGTATTTGATGACTTTTATGCAGGTGCATTTACTTATCTATTAACTCAGTATCTTTGGCAAGAAACGGGGACAGTAGAAAGCGCGATCGCAAATATTACTCGCGAGATGAAGCAACTTTCTGTCCAAGTCCCTTTGGCAGATATTCAACCTCAAAGTGGTTATGGGAAAAAACCTCTTTACTTTTTAAATAGAGAAACACCTCCCGCCGAAGCTGCGATCGCAAAAGTTCAAGGTAATCAAGTAGATTTATGGTTAGGTGGATTGGATCGAGATAGTTTGCAAGCCTTTGAGGAAGGGGCGACTTTTACAGTTATTAGCAGTAATGGTAGTAGTGCGGGTGAGGTAGAATTGCGATCGCGGACTGGATTAATTGGGACGGGAACTTTGCTGGAAACTAGAGCCGCTGGTTCTTTACAACCTGGTTCCTTACTACAAGAATCGGGACGGGCTATTCCTGCGGATTTAAAATTACGGATTGGTATCGATCCTTCTTTAGCAAATGAAGCGAATGCTGCTAAACAAGGATTGGCAAAAATAGGTAGGGTGGAAGGGGTCTTATTTCAAAGTGGTAGCATTCCTTATCAGGGAGAAATACAATATATTTTAAGTCGCCTGACGGGACAGGATCGTCAAACTTTTCAGGGTAAATCAGAATTACCAGGACAAGGAAGTATTGGCTTATTATCTCCCTCGCGAGATGAAATAATTCCTGGTTCTTTTGATACTCCTGATGAGGAAGTTGAGACAGCTATTTCCCGTCTCGAAGCCAAACTTAAATCTTTACTTGCCGCCCGGATTGTCAAAATGACTCTCAATGCTAATTCTTCCCGACTAAATCTGGAAGCATCTATGGCAGTAGAGGGACAAAATCAAACTTTAATTGGTACGGCATTTACGGCTAGAGGTACGGAAAATTATCGCCCATCTATCCCTAATCCATCTCAAGGTTTACCAGTGGGGACGGCTTTCCAGTTTCGGATCAAAAATAATGAGTCTCGCCCTGTTTATCTTAGTATTTTACTGGTAGATCCCAGTGGGGAAATTATCGTTTTATTTCCTAATCGTTGGGGTGCGGCTAAAGATGCAACTCGTTTGGAGGGAAATCAAGAGTTACTAATTCCTAATCCGGAAGTAGATGATTTTGAATTTATTACTCAGGCAAAAGGGATTGGAGAAGTATTAATCGTTGCTAGTCAAAATCCATTGAGAAAAGCCCTGTTAACCTTACAAAAATTAGCGGAGGAACAGTTACAAGGGAGGGATCGAGGTCCAGTCGTACCGACTGTAGAAGTAATGGGAGATTTATTGGACGATTTGAGCGATAGTCGGGGGGAAGGAGCTTCGATTGTGGTGGTGCAAAGACGAATTCGCGCTGCGGAAATAGCGGCGCTATCTATTACTTTTGAAGTGCTTTAGTGGGAATGGTGCGTTATGCGAAAGCTAACGTACAAGACAGATAGATACTTTGGGTAAGTCCTGACTAAGCGATTGTGCCGATTGATGAAAGGAATGGGTAAAAATGGCAGAGAGAATATCAAATTTAACTGCGCTTTACTTTATTTAACTATATCGATTAATTGGAGGCTATTATGGAACCTCGTAAAATTATACCAATGGTATTAACTTCTCTACTATCTACTGTTTCTCTAACCTTTCCTCCTAATTTTTCAGCACCATTAACAGTTTCCCCTGTATTAGCGCAAACTCCCAATACTAATAAGGCAGAAGCCAATCAACTGCTTCAGCTAATCGGTATGGAGAAACCAAAAATTGAGATATTAAAAGGAATCTTATTTGATGCCAAACGGATTGAGGGAAAATTTCAATACTCAATGTGGAAATTCAATCCCGACGGTAGCTTTACCTTCACTCACCAGCCGTTTACTTCAATATCTGGAACATATAGAAAAATTGGCGATAAATTAGAATTTCAGGGAGAAGAGCTTGTTTCGGGTGGTAATAGTGTCTCTGTCGATGGCACAATCTATATTAATAGAGAGAATATTCTTTTAGATGCTATCTATACAGACTCAGGTTCATTAGGTTATCCTCAACGGATTGTCAGAATTTATCAGTCTTTGATTAAAGGAGATAAAATTCCCAATCAACTAACGCCCAATCCTGAAACCAGTGTGGAAACACAGACATCTGAAATTAACGATAAATTTAAGAGTGAATTAGAGCAAACCAATCCTAATCCTGCTGATTCTAGCAATAAAATCCGTCGTTTCAACATATCTATAGAGGGAAAAACTGACGCGGGTTCTTTTGGTCCTATTCCAGGAACTCTGTTTATTGCTGAATCTGCGGATTCTCCAAATTATTTATCGATTAATCTGGGAACAGATTCCACGTTACATGGAACAAATGGATGGATTATGTTGAATTCTGAAGGTGTTAATGGAAAACCAGAACCCAATACTGAAATTCAGGCAAATAAAGATGGGATTATTCTCAAATTTAGCCCTAGCGAAGTTATGCGAACAACAACCTATACTTTCTCTCCAGATGCACCTGGTATAGTATTTGTTCAAAATGGAACGTTAAACCTGTCTATTTCCGGCGATCGCATTTCGGGAGATATTCGTCTATCTGGACTTTATGATTCTGGCAGTTTTGGAGAAGCAGTGGGTAAACCTACTATTTATGAGGCGAAAATTACTGGAGAAATCCCTAAAAGTATTCCAGTAGAAAAACTGCGATCGCTATTAAATACAGGGAGTTTTAACGGACAATGGGATGGAGGTACAAGTGGGTTTGGTAAAATTGAATTACAACAAAATGGACAGAAAGTGAGGGGAACTTATACCGGACGTGGTGGTGGTACAATTCAGGGAAATGTTCGGGGAAATCGGCTAGATTTTAATTGGCAAGATCGTCAGTCAGGAAAAGGATGGGGATTTTTACGAGCTGTTTCCGGTGGTGGAACATTAGCAGGAATCTGGGGAAAGAATTCCTCCCCAAACAATAGTCAGAGTTTGACAGCAACTTGGCAAATTCCTCCTTTTCTTAATCCGGAAACATTTACCGAGTTTGATATAACCGAACTAAAATATCTAGCTAACGATCTAGCAACTGGGGATAGATGCGGACAAGCTGCACCATTGCTCGATCAAGTAATGGCATTTTATCAAAAAAAACAGCAACACCAATCCCCAGAAGAAAACCCGGCTGTTATGGATATCGGATTAGCTCAACAATTTATAATCGGGTGTAACTTTCAGCTTGGCGACTACGATAATTTACTGAAAAACTTACAGTTTAATTTAGAAACCCAGCGTATTTTAGGACCTGATGAATCTGCCAGCCGTCTTTTTCGCCAACGTACTGCTGAGATTGTTAATGAACTGAACAGTAAAATAGAGCTATTTCCCTATATGGAAAAGGGTTACAGAAATTGGCAGGAAGGAGTCAAAGAAGATCGGGGAATTACAGGTATTTCCCTAGAAGAAAATCAAGAGACGAAAAATTTTGCGATCGCGACTATAGACAAAGGGACACCAGCCGAAATCGCTGGTATGTTACCAGGAGATATACTTATTACTATTGACGATAGTATGATTCAAGAAATGACTCTTGAACAAGCTCATCAAAAATTGAGAGGTAAACCAGGAACTTCAGTCAATATAACTGTACGAAGAGGCGATCGCGATCTAATATTTCAGTTAATTCGTGCCAGATTTGGAGTCATTTCTCCTCAACGCCAAGCTGAACTTGTGGAAGCACTAGGATTTTTGGCGGATTATCATAAAAGCTTGGTTGAGCGATTATCTACTCATCTAAATAAATTGACAACTTTAGCAGACCAGATTGCTGATGGAAAAGCAGATCCAGTACAGGCATTGTTATCGATTAGTGAAGATCTCGGACGCGAGAACCTGCAATTACAGCAAGAAACTAACACTATCATTGAGCGGGGAAGAGAACTATTTAAGGAGCGAAGAGAAATTATCCAAGAATCCGACTTTATATTTTCAGCTTTTCAAGCGATTACTCGCAACCGCAATGAGATCGATAATATTAATTTACAAGAATTGAGTGCGAGAGAAGAACGATTCGCTCGCTTAATTGAGACTGATAGCCAACTGTCTATGGCAGAAAAATCCTTGTTACAGGGATATTATACAAACGTTATGGTCTTAATGCCTTTGTCATTTTTTTTAGAAGAAGAGCGAAACTTTATTCAAAAACTAGATATAAAACAACAGTTTGAAGAAAACCGGAAACGATCTGAGCAAATGGTATCTTATCTAGCTAATTGGCTGGAACAATGGCGCACTCAATTAGTCAACGATCTCGATAAAATAGATGCCCTCGATAAAGGACAGCCATTTTTCCAAAACGTCATGGAATTTCTGATTGCCCAAGGGAATGAGAAAGAGGCACTAGTGACTTCAGAGAAATCAAGAGCCAGAGCATTTGCGGACTTATTGACAACGCGATTATCCTCTAATTCAGAAACTCGTACCAGTGCCGCAACACCAACTATCGAACAAATTCAACAAATAGCGAAACAGGAAAATGCTACCCTAGTCGAATATGCCATGATTTCCGATCGCAATCTCGCGATTTGGGTAATTCAACCTACTGGCGAAATTGTCTTTCATCAAGTAGATATCAAATCTCTGAATATATCCCTAGATCGATTAGTTTTTGATACCCGTGACTCCATCGGTGTCAGAAATTCACCACCAATAGTAGCTGTAGTTCCTACACAAAGCAGACTCCAAAGACAAGAGGCAATGCTGAATCAAAAATTACAACAACTCCACCAAATCCTCATCGAACCCATTGCCGATTTATTACCAACCAATCCAGAAGATCGAATTATCTTTATGCCCCAAGGCGAATTATTCCTAGTTCCCTTTCCAGCCCTCAAAGATACCGATGGCAAATACTTAATTGAAAAACACACTATCCTAACTTCTCCATCCATTCAAGTCCTGCAACTAACTCGCACCCAAAAGGAGAAAATGGCAAATAGAGAAAGAGGAGAAACTGAAACAGCTTTAGTCATCGGCAATCCCACTATGCCCAAGGTAACTCGTGAATTCGGAAAACCACCAGAACAACTTCCCTCACTGCCTGGTGCAGAATTAGAAGCCAAAGCAATTGCTCCTCTGTTAAATACTCAACCATTAATCGGTAATCAAGCTACGGAAACTACTGTTGTGCAAAAAATGCCGCAAGCTCGAATTATTCACTTCGCCACTCACGGCTTACTTGATGATATCCGAGGCTTAGGAAGCGCGATCGCACTTGCACCAGATTTATCTTCCCCTTCTGCTCCCGGCGGAAAAGATACGGCTAATGGTTTACTTACTGCTGAAGAAATTCTTGACCTTAAACTTAACGCCGAATTAGTTATTTTAAGTGCTTGTAACACCGGAAGAGGGAAAATTACTGGAGATGGAGTCCTTGGTTTATCTCGTTCCTTTATCTCAGCAGGCGTACCCAGTATAATTGTTTCCCTTTGGTCAGTACCAGATGCACCCACAGGATCTTTAATGACGGAATTTTATCAAAATATGTCCAATAATCCAGATAAAGCCCAAGCATTGCGACAAGCTATCCTTACCACCAAAGCAAAATACCCTAATCCCAAAGATTGGGCTGCTTTTACCTTGATTGGCGAAGCCAAATAATCCGCCATCAATTATGCCCCAAAATCCGATCTTTTTTTTCTATAGTATCAGATTGCCAAAATCGTGATATACTGGAGTCATGATAGGATACGTGTGCGCTTAAAAAAGATTTTTTTTAACTACAACCCAATCTCCGTAAGGATTTCAGCTTTATCCTTAATTAACCACAACAACTGATAACTGACTCCCGATACACTTTTTCCGCTAAACAGGAGGGAGTTATCCATCCTGGAGATAGGGATATTTCGGCGAAATTATGGTAAATCAGGGAAAAATGAGAGGTAAAGGGTTGTTTATCGGGAATTTTCGCTAATTTTGTCGGCTTTATGGGATTTTCCGGGAGTTTTTTTTAAGGCCGAGGTACGCGGCGGGTTTGCTCAAGGGGATGAATGAGTTAATTCGTGGGATGCGTTTGGTTTATTTTTAACGCAAAGGGCGCAAAGGGTTTTTGGGGGTTTGCTTGAGGGGGATTGGGAGTGATATTCCCTCGATTTAAGTTTTCTCTAGTATCAGCTTGACAAAATCGTGATATACTAGAGTCATGATGGGATAGGTGTGCGCCTAAAAAGTAGTTTGAACGCTCCAATTCAATGTCAGCAAGGATTTCCACTGTAGCCTTAACTAACTATCACAACTGATAACTGACTCCCGATACACTTTTTCTGCTAAACAGGAGGGAGTTATCCATCCTGGGGATAGGGATATTACGGGAAAATTAGGGTAAATTTCCGAAAAATAAGACTCAAAGGGCTGTTTATCGGTAATTTTTGCTAATTTTTCCAGCTTTACTGGATTTAACGGCAGATTTTACCCATCTATATATATAGGAGAAGGGAGAGAAAAGTACTGGATGGTCAGGTGACTGGGTATCCCTGGCATAGTTAGAGAAAAATTCCATCGTAGTAAAAATCAGTAAATTTCCCCATCTGAGTTTCATGGATTTATCCGCTTGTTTAAGGATTCCCCTATTTCCCGATTACCTTGGCAAGTCGAAGTTATCGTCACAGAGGATAAGGAGAAAGAGACAAGCTGCGATCGCGCCCAGTTAACAAGAAAAACTGACATACACTTCCTTCTTTGCGCTCTTGGCGAAAACCTTTGCGTCCTGTGCGTAAAAAAAAATCCTTTCTTTCCCGCCAACAAATCCATATACCAATGAATTTATTTTTAACACAGAGGTAACACAGAGGGAAACACAGAGGTACGCGGAGGGTTTTTGAGGGTTTGTTGAAGGGGATAAGTTAATTCATTGGATGCGTTTCCTTTATTTTTAACGCAAAGGGCGCAAAGGTTCCCGCAAAGGTACGCGGAGGGTTTTTGAAGGTTTGGGGAAGGGGGATTTGGATTAATTGGTTTGGTTAACTAGGTGGTAAGGAGAAAACTGGCAATTTGCCAGGGGGTAATATGGACAAGTTGGTCGTCGGGAAGTTTTTGCGATCGCTCTAGTAAGTCTATTCTCTCTCGTAGTTTTAAGTCTAAGTGGCTATGGCAGGATAGTTTGGCTGTCTCTCCGTGACATTCATAACATCGCAAAATCCACTCCTGCGGATTATCCTCGGATTGCTTAAATGCGATTAATATCAAATTTTCCGCTTCTAAATTTAATAGGGAAGCGGTATGAGGTAAAAGGTGGGAGGAAATTTTATCTCTGATTTCTCGATTGCTTATATCCGGGGCGGGTTTTGAATGGAAGTTATCGGTAACTTGCCAAGTAGATTGCTTCTGCTGGCATAATTCTTCTTCTTTTTCCATCACAGGCGGGTTTTGAATGGAAGTTATGGATAAGTTACCTGTTTGATTGGCTCTTCCCGCCCTTACACGATAATTCTCTATTCCCGATTCTCCCAAAACCAGTAATGGTAAATTTAATTCATATCCTCGTCTGACTGTATGGGCTGCTTGCCATGTACTGCGATGGGGATAAATGGCGTAAGTAAATTGATGAATGCCGCGATGGCTTTGCCCGTCAGAGGTATCGCAATCTGGATCAGGCCAAGTCGGACTTCTCAGTAATGTTAGTCTTAATTGGGATGGTTTGGCATCATATCCGTATTTACTATCGTTAATTATGCTAACTCCGTAACTGGGGGTGTGGGGTGTGGGATTTTCTGCTTCTGTTTTATCTGTAAATAAGGATAAGTTTTGATTTTCGACTTCCCTCTGACCTGAAAATTCCGATAAATCTGCCCAACGTAGGGCTGGTACTTCCCATTTGGCTTTCTGGGCAGGCGTTTCTGGTTTGGTCGAACGCGCGATCGCACCACAGGGAATCTCATAAGTGGCTTCGTCAGTCTCTATATTTAACGGAAATGCCGCTTTCACTAATACATGGTCTTCTTGCCAATCCACTCTTGTCGCAATTTTCAATAGCGGTGATTCCCAATCCAGGATGTAATCTTGGCAAAACTCAGATTTACCTAATTTTTGGATAACTCTAATTCGCGATTGCAGTTTCCCTCTTTCGAGCCATGCGATCGATACTAACTCTGTTTCCGCTAACCGATGTGTCTCGTAATTTGGATCGATATTCCAAGCATCCCAATATTGTCCGCTATCTTTAAATGCTTGTAGTTCGTTTCCTCCTCCCTCTTTTCCCAAAACTTCCCTTTCGTTAACTTTATCGAAAATACTGCTAATATTCCCTGTCTCCTCATCTATCCTTACCCGCAAGAAATTATTTTCCAAAACCCAATCTTTTTGGGCTATAGTATCAGATTGCCAAAATCGTGATATACTACTGTCATGATGGGATAGGTGTGCGCTTAGAAAGGACTTTTCTGACTCCGACTCAATCCCAGTAAGGTTTTCAGCTTTTTCCTTAACTAACCAAAACAACTTATAACCGACTCCCGGTACACTTTCTGCGTAAAACAGGAGGGAGTCGCCTACCCGTTGGGATGGCTGTATTACCCCAAAAGTATCGTAAATTTGCCAAATTTCCGACGGAAAGGGGTATTTATCCGGAATTTCCCCTATTTTTTCTAGCTTTACAGGATTTTCCGCCAGATTTTGCCCATCTATATATATAGAAGAGGAAGGAGAGGGATGTACTGGATTTGGGGATGACTGGGTATCGGGGGTAAAGTTAGCGCCAAATTCAGTAGTAGTAAAAATCGCCCCATCCGATAAATTCCCCATCCCAGAATTAGGAACTTTCGCCGGATTTATCGAATTATCTCCCCATTCCCCCATCTCGCGAGTAAAATCCATCGCCAGAGAAGATAAAGACAAAGAAACAACCTGCGATCGCGCCCAGTTAAGACAATTAAAAATAAAAATAGGCTTCGCATCCGGATGAGGAGGAGACGGTAAGAGAATATGGCTTGCGATCGCGCCGATCGAATTTTGCAATATCTTTTGAGCTACTTCCGCCACATCCTGCCAAGCCCGATTAGCCTCAACAAACACTTCCCCAATCGAAGTCCCCGGTAAAATATCGTGAAATTGATTAAAAAGAACCTTTTTCCAAGCCTCTTCTAACTCAACTTTCGGATAACCCACAGTCATATCCTCTTCTTTGCGCCCTTTGCATCTTCCTTTGCGCCCTACTCTGCGAGAAGCCGCTACCGCGTCTTTGCGTTGAAAAAAATTACCCTCCCCAACAATAGCAGCCAAAGAAGCCCATAATTCTGCTTGATACAATAATCCCTCACAACGACGATTCCAATATTTCTGATCGGCGTGGGTAGTATAACAACCGCGATGGAATTCTAAATAGAGTTCATCATTCCAAGTGGGGAATGATTGGTTTGGATGCGTGTCGTTTGTTTTTAACGCAAAGGGCGCAAAGGAAGACGCAAAGGTACGCAAAGGTTTTTTGGGGGTTTGTTGTGGGGGTTGGGTTTGATTTTGGATTTTATCTAAATAAGTAATAGCGGTGGTAAATTTTAGTTTGGGGAAGAAGGGGGAATTTTGCCAACGTTGGGCTATTTCTAACATGTCGCGTGTTGGTCCGCCGCCATGATCTCCGACACCGGGAAGCCATAAGGTATCTTTTAAACCAGTTTGTTTTTCCCAGTCGATAGCGTATTTTCCCATAGTGATGGGATTGGTATCCATTACGCCAGCGGTATTAGGGGGAGAGATGAGACTGAGAATTTTACTGCCGTCGGGGGATTGCCACCAAAATATACTGTGGGGAAATTTAGTGGTATCGTTCCAATGGAGTTTTTGGGTAACGAAATATTCGATTCCGCCTTGTTTGAGGAGTTGGGGTAGTTGCCAAGTGAAGCCAAAGCTATCGGGAAGCCAAGCTATTTTGGTGAAGTTACCGAATTTGGCTTTAACGTAACGTTGGGCGTAGAGGATTTGCCGGACTATGGATTCGCCATCGATGAGGTTTAATTCTGGTTCTACCCACATTCCGCCTACTACTTCCCATTTACCTAATGCGATTTTGGCTTTAATTCGGTTAAATAGGTTGGGTCGATTTTCTTCAATCCAAGCATAGAGGGCTGGGGTGCTATGACAAAATGTAAGATCGGGAAATTCTGCTTGTAATTTTAAGACTGATTCAAATGTCCGTTCTGCTACTGCCCAAGTTTCTGTTACTGTCCACAGCCACGCCATATCTAAATGGGCATGTCCTAATAGATGGACGGTGTTTTCAGTTATTGGAGTTAAGGATTGATCCTTTTGACGGATATCTTCCTTTTCTATATCTTCTCCATTCCCTACTCCCCACTCTAAAAGTAAGTTTTCCCGTAATTGGGATAGGGAGTTATCGAAGGCGGCTTTATCTGAGACTAGTGCCCAATTAATTTTTGCGATCGCAGTCTCTAGGATATGTAACTTCTCTGGGGCAAATACATCTATATATATATGTAAAATTTCTAATTCATCGGCAACGAAACCTGGATCGAGGGAGTTGGTGGATTCGGAGAGGTTTTGCGAATGTACTTCGTACACGCAAAGCGAACGCATTAATCCGCCAATATCGTGTCCGGGACTAACTAACCGCAATAAGACAATAATTTCTTCACCCGGTGTTACTGCCCAATTCAATAATACTCGTGCGGATGAATCGAATAAGTCTCCGGCTTGAACTAATTCACCGTTAACGAAAATTTTTGCATCTGCCGCCCACCAGGTTACGGCTAATCTTAGTGCTAATCCGGCTAAGGGATATCCTTGTAAGTTTTTTGGGACTATAATTTTTTGCCCTAACCAGATGAGTTTACTTCCTTTGTCCCAGATAATATAGCCTTTGGGATTAAGTTCGACTTTTTGCCAGTTGTTGGGAATATCGGTTTTTAGGTCTTCTGGCGATAAGTCTTGGCTGGAGTAGCGCCAGTTGGATTGAATGTCGATTTGGGTGAGGGCGCGGAGTTTGTTTATGGTTGAGGATGGGGTGGTCATTTTTTTATTTTAAACGCAAAGGGGGCAAAGGGGTTAGGGGTGATTCCTGTGGCGCAAATGCCTAAGCTTTAGGATGCTTTGGTTTAGTATAATTTTATGGTGGGTCTTGATTGACTTACATTAATCTTAAACAACGAGGATAATGGCAGCAAAGGATATTTATCATGAAGCGGTTAAAAATGCTTTAATTAAGGATGGTTGGACGATTACAGCAGATCCTTACCCTCTTGAATATGAAGACGTTGAACTTTATCCAGATTTAGCTGTAGAAAAGCTAATTTTAGAGGAACAGAAACAACGTAAGATTATTGTTGAAATTAAAAGTTTTATCAGTCCTTCGCTAATCAAAGATTTTGAACTTGCTTTAGGGCAATATACTTTATATCGAAATCTGATTCAATTAGCTCAAGATGAATACCAAGAAATCTATCTAGCTATCAAAGACGAGATTCATAAAACTTTCTTTCAAAGAAAATCAATTAAAGCTGTAGTTAAATTGAATCAACTTGCTTTACTGGTTATTAATACAGAAAAGGAGGAAATAGTAGAATGGATAAACTAACAAATTTTCGTGAAATTATTAAAAAAATATTAACAGGTTGTGACGATATTGCTAATCGTTCATCTAAGAAAAAGTATGAAACTTGTCTAATTTTTGATGAAACCCACGATCATTATTTATGGATGTCTGTAGATTGGGTTAATCAAAAAAGAATTAATAATACCCATGTCCATCTTCGTATTAAAAACAATAAAATTTATATTGAGGAAGATTGGACGGAGGAAGGTATGGCAACAGAATTATTAAGGGAAGGTGTACCGAAAGAGGATATTGTTTTAGCTTTTCACGATCCTGAAACTCGTAAGTTAACTGAGTTTGCTGTTATTTAATTATTACAGCCTTTCCCTGTATCATAGAGTACGACCTATTAATTCTTTAACCACCTGCAAGTATGTCTCGTTACTTACTTAACTTCCAAGAAATTGGTTTCGGAAGTGTTGTTACTGTACTACATAATTTAGGGAAAGGCTGTATAAGGTATTTGTTTAATTTAGTGATTCCATATTCCTAAGCGACTATTTTGAGCATTGCTTTGAGCAGTGGCTAATTCATTAGCTGAATTTGGACATTGAGTTTGATAATTAGAATGTAATTGAGCTTGTCCTTCGGCAATCATTTGTAAATTAATATTGCTATTGCCATTAAAAATAACAGCTAATACTCGATTCTCCCTAATTGTTCCTACTGGATAATACTGAATAGATGATCCTACAGGTAATAATTGTGTTAGACGATTTTTTGATAATTGTGCATTAGGTTGTGGTTTTCCATTTACCCAGTCTGGTGCATCAATACAAGCTAATTGTAATGTAGATGAAGAGCCATTGCTAGTAACCGTGACGGTATCACCATCTACTACTTTTGATATGGTGCCGTTGAGAGGATTAGCCAAAGCGGAAATAGAAGAAATAAATAATCCAAGCGTGAATAATGTTGTGGATAAGATAGATAAACGCATATTTAGATACGATTGAGAACTAACTAAGATGAGTATATCATACATGAATAGGATAATTACAAGATAAATTACTATGGTCGTCTGATACTTGGGTTAGGCAAAGCCATTGCTCTTTGATCTGTAAGGGAGTTGTCGTGGGGATCTCGAAGCTTACCGTAGGTATCGCTCTTTGGAGTATAGGAGCTTGTGAAATGCGATCGCTATAAACGCCTTTTCCATTGTTGCGGATCGCGCTTGACATGAAAACAAGCCAAAACGAAAATAATATCATCTTGAATTAGATAAAATAAACCATAAGGAAATCTCGGTAATAATTTCCGACGTATATTATTATGAACGATCGGAAGTGCCAAAGGATTTTGTTGAATCAAGGCTACATTACTATCTACAACTCGAATAAACTCAGATCCCAGTTGATTAACTTGTGATTAATACCACTGATAAGCCTCATCTAAATCTAATTCAGCTTCCTCTGAAATTTTAATTTTATATGTCATGCTTGATAATTCTTTGCCTAACTATTTCCCAAGATTCACCGCGATTTTGAATATTTTGATAGGATGCTAAACGCGGATCTAATTCTTGTTCCTGAGATTGATTTAAAGGAATTTGATCCGCTTCTATAACAACACTATTCCAGATATCTTCTATTAATTGAAGCTTCTCGGCAATAGTTACTGGTAAAACTTGTTCAGAGAAGAGACTATTCATAAATTATCATGAGGTAACTTGATAATCTTATCTTAACTGATTTTTACCATTTGGTATTATTTTAATGATTGGTGATTGCTTTTTAGGGTGTAACTGAGTTTAAAGTGCGTGTGTATTCCTCCAATCTAAGTTTGGCATAAATTTCTGCCTCTATAAAACTGATACAGTAGGTATCCCATCAAGCTGCCAATATATGGAGTATTTTCGTCTTGATACGCCAGTAGCATCCATTATTTAACGCGCCTTACTGGTACTATCTGTTATTCAAGGCGAGATGCTGATTGTTCAAAAAGTATCAGAGGAATATCTTTGCCATAAACTGCGATCGCGATTATCAAGCCCAAATCCGCTATGGCGTGTCTTCAAAGTATAAAATTTGAGATATAGCAACCGCCACATCG
>DOIX01000282.1:3799-6621 GCA_003511885.1 Cyanobacteria bacterium UBA11153 | reverse complement strand
GTTTGATTTCCATCCAGTAATTGTCAACTGTCCACTGCTAGAATGATCGTGTAGCGATAAAGCATAAGGACAATAAGTTATTGGTGAAAGCCAAGGTTTTGTGTCCAAATGCTTCACCCTTCTAGGGTTTGAAAACACGCCTTAGTCTCTACCTCGCCATCCCCTGTCTCTCTCCTCATCGCGATATCTGCTGTTCTGTTCTCTACTCCTCATGATAAGCTTAGACAAACGGCTTCTCCTGAAAGCTTATGTCTTATTCTAGTCACGGTCCTTATCGCAGCAGATTATTTAATTTTGTCAATCGCCAATCTCGCCGATTGCTCGAACAAGGTGGAAGGGCAATCCGAAACCTGAAAGTTGCCGCTACTTGGGGGACGCAAATTCTCCTTTATCCTATATATCTATTAACTCAAGCTGGTTTATCCGCTAGACATCAAGTTGGGGGAGAGGCTAAGTCTAAATCGGCTACATTAAATTCAGCGAAGGAATCCTCGCTATCTCAACCGGAAATAAATGTCCCGGCGGCAGATACTCCGATTCAGGCCATACTTAAGGAAGTGACGATATTGCCTCTGTTAGAATTGGGTGCTAGTTTCGATGAGAAAAACATAACCCCCCAACCCCCTTCTCTGCGAGGGAAGGGGGAGAAAGATAGGCAAGGGGAGAAAGATAGGGAAGATGAGGGGGATGAAGAGTTGAGAATTCTTTCTCGTGGTAAGTCTGGGGAGAAAGAAGTTACTGAGATTAATGGATTAAGTTGGACGGAAAATATCTATCGGTCTTCTTTAAGAGGAATTAAGTTATTAGCTAGTAGTTTTAACCAGTTACGGTATGGGCGATTAACGGAAGATGTTAAGGCTAATAAAATTACTGCCCAGCCTAACAGTTTTTGGTCACCGGGGTTTTTGTCATTTGTCCGAGGCGATGCGTCCATTAGCCAGAGTGAAATTAATGGAGGATTAATTCAAGATAGCCAAAAACTAACTAATAAAGATAAACCAGAATTAGGCAATCAGGCTTGGGTAATTCAAGGAGTGGCTAGTCTATTAGAAACGCGGAGTTTGGTACTAGTTACAGTGGGAAATGAAATTCTCGATATTCTTACCCCAGAGCAACAGAAAAAATTATCAGCCAAAATTACTTACCAATTGGCTAACTTCTTCCGGCAATGGCGGATGGCACTGAAATCGCCGTCGCCAAAAGTGCCGCGCAAATTAACTGGCATGGCGAAACCAAATCTGTTACCACCATTAAAAAGGTTTTGGGAGTTAATGGGATGGGAGCAAACAAGTCAAATTGCGATCGCAATAAATCTATTTGGCGAATCCACTTTAGTCACCACTAGCAATAGCCCCAATCTCATTCAACCATTAACACCTACACCCGCACCATCAGTTAAAAGCATTTTAGCTCAAATACTACCAGAGAAAGCCTTATTATTCTTAGAATCAAAGGCAATAACTTTAGATGCCTACACCTTAGCAGCAGAATCCCAAACTTTAGTCCAAGAATTAAAAACTACCATCGCTGCTCGGGGGCAAAGCCCTATCGCACTTCGAGCCGGAAGGAAAAACTCCATTGAAAAAGGAGAAAATCAATTAATTCCCCCAGAAAACTCAACCCCAATAACCGAAACAGCCCAAATCCATCCATTTTGGTTGGCAGAGTTAATTTACCGGGCAATAGACTACTTTTTCGGTAAAAGCTCGAATTTATTAGAAACAGAAGCCGTGGAAGAAGGAGAAAATCGAATTGTAGGGATTAACGATAACGTAAAATTGCGATCGCGAAGCGGGCGCGAAGTGCCATCGTCATTACCTCCTTCTGAAATAGATACCAATCCTTGGCTAACTTGGGATGATTTATTTGGTAACTCAAATACAACCGCTCAAAATCCTACCCTATCTCAAGCAACTCCTTTAATCTTAAAAGGAGATAAGGCAAAAAATCCTCCCCAACTACGGGAAGGATTAGATAGTAAGATATACCAAACTCTTAAAAATTCACCTTGGGAATTATGGCATCGCTATCTCAAACCAAAGGGAAATATAACAGTTAGGGATAGCTCCAGACAAGAGGCAAAATTAGAAATACCAGTAAATACGGATAGCGATAGCTTCACTCGCCTTCGGCATCGCCAAAACCAGCTAAATCCCATCCAAAAGCTAGCCGTATCAATGAAAAAGCAGTTTATGGCAGAAGCACCCAGCGGGCAAAAAAACCTGCCGAATGCCATAGCAGTTAGTAGTAATCCATCAATATCTTCAAATATCGGTGTTAGTCCAAATATCGGTAATCTTAAGGATTGGGCAGAGCCAAAAGAAAATCCACAACCAACCCCCAAATCAGTAAAACCAGCCTCTAAATCAGTAAAACCAGGTAAAAATCAGCAATTATCCCAAACAAAAAACACAGTTCAAACAACTTTACCAACATCAAATCTAGCCCTACCAATTATCAATGAAAATCAAAACTTAAAACTCAAAACTCAAAACTCAAAAGTCACGCCATCACCAGACTGGATTGAAACTCAAGCAACTCACACTGGATATGTTAAACATCCATTAGAGTTAATTTTGGGATGGTTAGATATGGCAATAGTTTGGTTAGAAGAGTTATGCCTTAAAGTTTTAGAATGGGTTCAGAATTTATGGCATCGCAGGTAATATACAGCAGTTCCCGCTGTAATGGAGTACACTTTAATAAGTAGTCAAGATTTGATCGATTATCTCGATGCTAATTCTACTGTACCTCATAAGAGCGGAAACCGCTGTAAGCTGTCACGCATGACTTTTTTCCTGATAGTTACCACGCATTGGGCT
>DOIX01000282.1:0-3520 GCA_003511885.1 Cyanobacteria bacterium UBA11153 | reverse complement strand
AAAGCTCTTGTTTACTGGCTTTCAGCTTTGGCTCTTTCGTCGAACTCAGGTCACAAAAAAACCATACCAAAAAACCCACACCCCACACAAAAAAAAACCACACCCCATCCTCACGAAAAGACTTTTTCAGCAAACCCGAGATAGGGAGTTTCTTTGGCAGACATATTGATTTACGATCATATAATGATAAATCAATTAATTAAAATAGGGAAAATCAACCGAAAGATGAAGTAAAAATAACTTCCCCCTCTCTTACTCCTCAAAGCTGCAACAATCACCTACCTCATTGCCAATTCCCATTTCCTACTCCCTAGTTTGCCCCTGAATAACGGGACGATTTTCGCGACTATCAAAAACACCAGGATTACCACTCCAATTAAAATCATTAATTCTAAAACTAATCGAGCCTAATTGCTGGACGGGATTAAAACGGAGTACAATATTATAACTCCGCCGACTATATTCCAACAAGAAATCCGTACTAATATTCTCGCCAGTATCTAAATTATAAGCAGTCTGTAGCCCCAGACGAAAAGGGCCATAAACTTGCTGAGTAATCCCAAAAGACAATACCTTGCTATCAGCAACCCTATCAAAAAGAAAGGGAGACAGATTAGCAAACCCAACCTGAGTGTAACCAATATTAAAACCCGTATAATCTAAAAAAGGCTTAGAAAAATGTCCCAACTGTCCCGATAATCCAATCGTACCGCTGATAGATTCCTGAGTATCGCCATTACTATAAGCACTAGCCACACCCGTAATCACACCAGTTAAAGCCAAATAGGGAACCACTGGGGCTGGAGTGTAGCGCAATCCTTCTGTAGGAGTTGGTGGTAAAGGTTTACCTTGCCAAAGTAAAAAACTGCGACTTAAAGTAGCACTACCTTGATAGCGAGTCAAATTAATCCGATTATGATTTCTAATTGGATCAAGTAAATCCAATCTATCTGTATCAGCAATAATATTTTGAATTCCCCCTTGATAAGAGAGATTAATGCCTGTTTTACCCAAAGGAATAACTGGCGAAGTTATGATAGCCCCCAAACTACTGCGGACAGTTTGAAAACCGAGGGAGCCATTAAAAAGGCGATCGCGATAACTATATTCCAGATTAAGATTATGAGGATACTTCGTCCCAATTACCTGGCGCATTCGCAAACTAGCCCGAAGTTGTTCTGACAATTCATCTGGATCTAAACTAGTAAATACGGCATTTCCCGTCAAAATTGTCCGTGGAGTTAATAGCACATCCAATTTAGCTTTCAAACCAAAAACCGAAGGATCGATCGCGCCCTCATCAAAAATCGCCTTCTGGATAAAATACTGAGGTGTCACGCGCAAACGTACAGCAGGAGTATCAATTACCTCAAAAACCCTCTCAATAAATAAACCACCCCGTTGCTCATCATCAAAACCAATATTAAATAAAGCAGGCTGTCTTTCACGACGATCGATTAAAATGCGATTGCGGAAAGTTGGGATCGAAAAACCGCCATCAAATACCAATCTAGGTTTAGTAGCAACTATTTCATCTACTAAAGGAGAAAGCCGCCGAAATCTAACTGTATTGGCCCTTAATTCTAATTCTGGTGGCGAAAAAGGATCGTTAGTCAGCCGCACATTAGTACCAACGGCATTAGTTCCTTCAAAATCAATTTTTTCTGCTTCATAACGAAACCGATTAATCGTCCCCTCTGAATCAAAAGCTCCCCTTCTCGAAGCAATGAATCCCGTTTGTGGATCGATTTTTAAACTACTTCCGACAAAGAAAGTATAAGAGCCAGGATTACTAATATCTTGAAGGGGTCGATCGCTAGTAATGCGATCGCTTCCTATCCGCTGTTCCTCTTTAGCTGCTGGATTGATGGGGGATGGAGCGATCGTTAAATCTGTACCTGCGGTAGGGACATAAACTTCCCCTTTGGCACTAGAAACCACACCGCTATCTTGCATTAAGGAATATTCAAATCTTTCACCTCGGAGTATTTGATCGCCTCGTTTGAGAGTGACATTTCCATCAGCAACCAGAATGCGATTTGGTAAATTAACTTGGACGCGATCCGCATTTAGTAAAGCGCCGCGAAATCTTAATACTACATTTCCTTGGGCGGTAACTACTTTTCTTTTATCGTCATATTCCTGTCGATCTGCAGTTAGTTCAATTACTCCTGTAATCGTGGTATCGGTTTCAGGTTTTGTTGTGTCAGATTCAGGTTTTTCTTGACTATTATTTTGTATTTCTTCTCTTCCATCTTCTCCTGGTGTAGCTGGAGTTTCTGACTCTGGTATAGTTAGTTCAAATTCCTGCCGTTCCCCGGCTCTAGATTGTGCCACTAGGCGTTTAACATTTCCTATATCTAATTTTATGGCAAAACTGGATGGGGAAGTATTCTCTTGAAAATTATTGGCTTGAGAATTAATTAATTGAGCTGTAGTCGATGGGGAAGGATTAGCTTGAGAATTAATTAATTGAGAACGATCTAGAGGAATAGGCGCAGGCAATAAAGCCGAATTTTGCGGATGGGATGGATAAATAGAAAAGAGGTTAGTTGAGGCAACCAGGGGGACAGAATTGTCTTGAATTCCCGATGCTTTTAACTGAGAAAAATTAATAACATAATTTCCTGTATTTCTTTCTTGGGGAAGTCGTTTCTGAATTGGCGCACCTAATAAAGCAGCGCCTTGATGTGGGATTAATTGAGAATTAGGGATAGACTGGGCTGATGTACGGATTGCGATCGCATCGCGGGGGCGAATCGCCATCGCATCACGGGGGCTTTCCACCATCCCATCGCGAGTTATCTCTGACTCTTCCAACTCTGGTGTCTTCCCTCCGACATCTTCTCTGGTTTGAGAAAATTCTGGTGGCAAGATTTCTGGAGGAGTAGGAATAGGGAGAGAGATAGTAGAGGAATTGGCGCGCGCCCTGCCGGGGCTTGGCGCGATCGCACTGCGGGCATTTTGTGCCATTGTCTCTCTCAACCCACTATTTGAGAATGAATTTAAGAGAGCAACATCCGATGAAGTTGCTGGTTGGACAATAACAGGAATTTCAGGCGGCTCAACTGGTTGGGGCATCTTTCCACAATAAGACTCGAATGGACAGCTTTAAAACGTGACAGTTTGCCGCGCTGAATAGTTGCTGGCGAGACACGCCCAGAATCTGAGACAACGAATCGATGACAGAGTATCGAGCAAATATTTACTCCAAATCCCGACGCTTCGGGTTACGAGATGGATCGCTTGACAAAAAGCCAAACACAAATAATGCCACAAAAATACTAACCACGATATAAACCACTATCTTGAGGGTTTCCATCTTGATATCTCCCAGGATGATGAACTGTTTAAGCAACTTTACATTATAGGGGGAATGGGGGCTAGAGGCTAGGGGCTAGGGAAAGACAAAAAAATTTCTTCCTTGTCTCCCTTGTCTCCCTTGTCTCCCTTGTCTCCCTTGTCTCCCTTGTCTCCCTTGTCTCCCTTGTCCCCCTTGCCCCCCTTGCCCCCCTTTTCG
>DOIX01000062.1:666-8880 GCA_003511885.1 Cyanobacteria bacterium UBA11153 | reverse complement strand
TATCAACTGTCAACTAACAACTATCAACTGTCAACTATCAACTGTCAACTATCAACTGTCAACTATCAACTATCAACTATCAACTGCTATATGTGGTGGGTAGCTCAATTGGTAGAGCGCCAAAAACATCCTTGTTCACCCCTTGCCTGAAAAGGCCGCAGAATTAGGGTTATCGCCTTTTAAGCGGGAAGTTACAGGTTCAAATCCTGTCCCACCACCCCAAAATTCCCAGTCTTCTTTGCGCACCTTTGCACCAACCTTTGTGATAACGAAGTGCAGCGAAGCGCCACCTTTGCGTTTAAAAACACCTTGTTCCATGAAACAGATAAACACTGGACAAATAGAAACAAAAATTAGTGAAAATAAATCTCCTATTTTTGACAGTAAATTATGAGGAGAGTATTGGTTTAAAAAAATGGGATATACCCAAAATTATTCCATCTAAAATCGCAAATTTTATGTGGCGGGTAGTTCAGCGGTAGAACACCAAAAACATCCTGATTCACACCTTGCTTAAACTGGCCGAAGAATTAGGGTTATCGACTCATAATCGGGTAGTGGCAGGTTCGATTCCTGCCCCGCCACCCCAATAATTTAATAAAGGAGTTCAGGAGGAAAGAAGATAGATAATTATGTTGAATTTATGCCACATCTCCTAACAAATACCAATCCTAATTATCTTATAATCTCATAATCCCGATCGACTTTTCCTGTGGTAGGTAGTTGAATGGTAAAACACCAAAAATATCCTTAATTCACCCCTTGCCTAAAAAGGCCGACGAGTTGAGGTTTATCGCCTGTAACGCGGGAGATGCGGGTTCGATTCCCGCCCTACCACCTGTTGTTATCTGTCAGTAATTTTTAACTGATAAACAACAAATAATATCATGTATGGTTGCATCAGTTGTGTATACTTTTAGCTTTTGTAGGGGTGAAGCATTCGGGCGATAAATTTTGGAATTAAGCTGTGGTTTTATATCCGAATGCTTCACCCCAATCCTATTCGGGCGATAAATTTTGGCATTAATCCATAGTTTTATATCCAAATGCTTCACCCCAATCCTACTGATAGCACCAGACTTGATATAGCAATCCTAAATAGGTTGTGGCAATTTTGAAAACTGCGAGCCTTGCGCTGACTGGATTTCAAGCCGCGCACTTGTTACAACTGATTTAGGACTGCTATATAACTAACAACAAAAAACCTTCCATATTTTGCCTGAAAAGGCCGGGAGTGTAACAAATGAATTACAAATTTTTCACCCAAAATAAGACAAACACACCCCAAACTCAACCCATCCCCGGGCGCGAAAAAGAAATGATTAAAGGACGTTCCGGTGGCTGGATGTTTGATGCTGGTATTTGGCAGATGCTGCGGCGCTGTTTAGTAATTGGTACAGCCAAAAGTACTTACTATGCTGGCAAACAAGAATTAACGGAAGATTTTGTCGGAGTCCTCCAAAAAGGTATTGCGGAAAATCCTGCTAAAGTTGCCGAAGAAATCCTCTACGCCAGCGATGGACGTGCCATTAATAATAGTGCCCCAATATTAGCACTAGTGTTACTTTCTATGGGAGAAACACCGGAAGCTAAAAAAGCATTTCAGGAAATTTTTACCCAAATTATCCGCACGGGTAGCCACTTCTACGAATGGCTGAGTTATACCAAATCTATGCGCGGCTTTGGTAAAGTTATTCGCGAAGTTGGTAAAACTTGGCTATCTCGCGAAGATGTGAAAGGATTAGCCTATCAACTGTTAAAATACCAACAACGTCAAGGCTTCTCTAACCGCGATGCTTTGCGATTATTCCACGTCAAACCACCTACTGAAGATCACCGCAAACTCTTTGAATGGGTGGTGAAAGGATGGGAACAATTACCAGCCGAAATACCCTCAGAAGCATTAGCCCAAATTTGGTGGTATGAGTGGTTAAAGCGGAATCCAGATCAAACTCACGAAGCCATTGCTAAAGGTCATTTAACTCACGAAATGGCTGCACCTGTGGGAAAAATGGATAAAGAAGCTTGGCAACTTCTATTCAATGAAATGCCCATTGGAGCGATGCTGCGAAACTTGGGTTCTTTGACTGAATTGGGTGTACTGCAAACTGCCAATAGTCGTCGTAATTTAGATCGAGTAGAAGCAGTTCTCAATGACAAAAAACACCTTCGTAAAGGGCGGATTCATCCGATTGATGTTTTGAAAGCACTCAAGACTTATCAATCAGGCGGAAGTTTGGGGCGTAGCCAAAAAACTTGGACTCCTGTACCGCGCATTGTGGACATCTTAGAAAAGGCACTCGAACTATCTTTTGATGTGGTTGAACCCACAGGCAAAGTATTCATGCACGCCGTTGATGTTTCCGGTTCAATGTCTTCCCTCGTTCATTCTGTTGGACTTAGCTGCTGTGAAATTGCCACAACTATGGCATTAGTTACAGCCAAAGCTGAGAAAAATTACATGATTCGCGGCTTTGCTACTGAGTTTCGCGAGTTGGGTATTACTGCTAAAGATAGTTTTACTTCTGCTTTGAAGAAAGCGAGTAACCAAAACTTCGGCGGTACTGATGCTTCGGTAGCTTACGACTGGATGATTAAGCATGATTTCAAAGCAGATATTGTCTGTTTTTGGACTGATTCTGAAAGTTGGGCTGGTTACAAACACCCCAGTCAAGCTTTAGCTGAATACCGGAAAAAAGTGAATCCTAATGTGAAAGCGGTGTATGTTACTCTTGCACCTTATCAAATTACTTTGGTAGATCCTAACGATCCATTATCTTGGGATTTGGGCGGATTCGATCCCGGTATTCCGCGCATCATTCAGATGTTAGCAATGGATGAATTGTAGGTGAGTGGGAAGTGGGGAAAAAGAAGATTGCTAATTGCTAATTGCTAATTGACAAAATCTTCTCCATCAATAACCCCATTTCCCCATCCACTCCAGCCATTGTTTGTAGTAGGCACTTCAGTGCTTACCAAAGCTGTACTTACAAGTACGAAACGTCCTAATTACTAACCTATTGATACAAGTGCGATGCCACCCAACATCATATAAAATTTAATTTCCTGGCGGGTTTCCCTGATTCACAACTTGTCTTTAGGGGCTGAAGAATTTAGGGTTATCGGTTAACGTCTCTAACAAAGACTAGCGGGTTCAATTCCCGCACCCGCCATTTTGATAATTATTTAAACGATTTAATCTTTTCAACGAGCTTCGGCTAAAATGAAGAAAGGTTATCTAGAAATATATGGCAGCAAAGGATCTGTTTCATGATGCTGTGCAGCATGGTTTAGAGAAAGATGGGTGGACAATTGTGGCAAATCCACTCAAGTTTAAATTTGGCAAAGTTCGGTTTGAGGTCGATTTAGCAGCGGATCGTCTGATTGTAGCAGAAAGAGAAGGAAAAAAAATTGCAGTAGAGGTGAAGAGTTTTCTCAGGGCATCCACCATTACAGATTTTTATGCAGCCTTGGGACAGTTTTTAAGTTATCGTTTGGGTTTGAGAGAAACCCATCCGGATCGAGTTTTGTATTTAGCAGTACCGGATGATATTTATTGGGGATTTTTTCAATTAGAGTTTACCCAAGCTGCTGTTGAAGAGTACAAGCTTTTGATAGTCGTGTATAACTCAGAAAATGAGGAGATTGTGCAATGGATAAAGTAGCTCAATATCAAGAGTTCATTCAGCAATTACTTAAGCAATATGCCCAAGATGATGTAGTTGAAGATGGTGTTGAGACACAGTTGGTATTTGACAAGGAAGGACATCATTATTACTGGATGAATATTGGTTGGAATGGCAATCGTCGGGTTTATTATTCCATTGTTCATTTTGATATTAAAGATGGGAAAATCTGGATTCAACAAAATCTGACAGAAGCCGATCCCGCCGAAGATTTAGTTGAGTTAGGGGTAGCAAAAGAGGATATTGTATTGGGATTGCAGCCTCCTTATAAGCGCCAATATACGGGTTATGGTGTGGCTTAAAAAATTACCAATTATTTCGGTTCAATCAGGGATTTGGATTTGAGCAACAGTTTACGTTCAGTCAGACATTCTGCACGATTAATCTGCAATAAACGCACAGTCACTCTACCAATTGCGGTTAGAGGCTGAATCATCCCACTATCAGTTTGAATTTGAAAATGATCTTTCCAGCGATCTTTTCGAGGGTTGTATAGTCGAACAACTTCACCTGTTTCTGAATCGATTGATGCGATGTCACTCCCTTTATATTTGTTACAAATTGAGCAAGATAAAGCAAGATTACTTTCAATTGTTTCGCCACCATGTTTTTCTGCAATGATATGGTCTACTTGATGAGATGAGAGTGCAAGTGCTTCTGAAATTAAACAATATTCACAAGATCCTTTGGCGCGATTGGATACCATTCGTCGCATCGTACCTGAAACGTAGGTTTTACTCATGCAGCCTCATTTATTTTCAGCAATGCTTTAGCTTTGGCAATTCGCACTAAATGTTCAACAAATTCATATTGCTGCCAAAGGCGCTGCTCGATCTCTGTTAATCCTTCGGTGCGATTTTTTTCTAATAAGGTATTAATTTCAGCTTGAAGAGGTTCAGATAAACGCAGTGCTAATATTTCTTGTGGAGAGGGCAAACTTGCCATAAATTCTAGCACATGAGTTAGTCCAGAAAATCCGGTTGAAGGATTAGCTTCGACTTCCCGCAATCCCAGGATTAAGATCTGTGGTAATTCATCTTTGATCTGGTTGAGCCGCGATGCGAGTTCATCTGGAATATCAACGGTAATTTCCATGGTTATCTATCCGATCTCTACTGCTATTATAGCGCGTCTGGCAGATATAGCAACCCTAAATGAGTCGTAACAAGTGAGAGGCTTGAAACCCAGGTATAGTAAGGAGCGCGACGAATAAAATTGCCACAACTGATATAAAAATTATATTATTTAGATTTGTTTATTTCTTCTTGTACAAGCTCTAAGGGAAGTTTTAACGCTCTAGCAATTTGTTCAACACTCAACCCTTCTTTAATCAATTCTGTAACGGATTCTAATTTAGATTGTTGATGAGTTCCTGATTGTTTTAATTCATTTTCTGCCAAACCAGTACAAATATTACTATTACCTTTATTAACTTTTATGCTGTTGATAATATTAGAATGAGAAAAGGCAGAATGATAATGCCTTTGTAAACTAGATTTAATATTAGATTTATTAACTTCTTCCTCTAACGCGCTGGATAATGATTGCCATAATCTACCTGCTACATATTTAACATACTTCTCAGAACGCTTAGTATTTTTAGCCACAGCAAAAGAGACCGAAAAAGTCTCCTAAAACCATCAATTAAAACTCATAATTACCCCTTCATTCACTTTCTTGAAGGGATTTATCTGCGGAAAGAGGGTTAGAATGTCTTAACCAGCCTAGCGGTTGCTATATTTAGCCTGACAGAAAAAAAGCAGTTAGACAATAATTCTAACTGCTTTACATAACTAGATGCAAATAATCTTGAATCAAGGAACTATAAATTAGCTGTTAACTCCTTTACGACGACGGCTGATTAAACCGAGGACACCAACACCAATTAAAGCGCCTACGGTACCGGGTTCAGGTACAGCCTTCGCCTTGACTACCCAATCTTGGAAGTCAGAATAATAGTTGTTACCTCCCATCTTCCAGTTTTTGTACATACCATCTTCAGCGCCGATGAAGTAGGCTCCATCTTCAGCAACAGTCATAAAAGTCATATTGGACTGTTCGTCAGATTTCAGATCGAACGTGTAGCTATCTTTCTGATAGATACCGAAAGCACTGCTGATCTTGCCGTTATTTTTTAATCCTAGTTGATAGGTAGAGCCTTGAGCAAAAGTAAAGTTAACTGTGCAAGGACTGATCGTAACATTGCCTTTCGTGTCAGGCGTGCAGGTTCCTAACCAGTCATTTCCATTGTTAGAACCAAAATCAGCCTTTTGGCTTTCGGAAAATAGAGGGTTAAAAGTACCGTTGATGAAGAAGCCAAACTCTGAGGTTGCCATCCCTCTGGAACCTAATCCAGTTGGTGCTAGTACGGTAAATTGGTATGTTTTGCCATTGCCTTGGAATGTATTCGCTTTGTGGGGAACAGGTCCAGAAATATTATGAATTGCAGTACCAGGAGTAGGAGTGGGGTCAAGTCCCAAGAAAGTAGCGGCTTGGGCTGCACCACTAAGGCTTAAAACGGCTGTAGCTGTAGCGACACTTATGGTAGAAATCAGTTGAAATTTCATGGCGATCAGTCCTCAAAATTCTGGTACTTGTTAACTGGAACCTGGTATTAATTTATCTCTTGTATTTGCGATTATCTAAATTCTGATTAAGCTGCTATACAAGTGATTTTTCTCTGACATGTTTTAGTTATATACTGCTCCCAAGCTCGTTGTCTACAGAATTTGAGCATCTTGTTCCAATCTTCATGATTTTGGGGATTTTTATGAAGCTGAAATAAAGTTCGCTAAAAAATTAATTCGGTACGCTTGTCAGAAATCTGATGACGTGATACCAGTTATGTGTGATAACTGAGATCTTGCGCCATTCTCAACAAGACATGAAAAACTAGATTTTTCAACGAATAATCAAGGCTTTCAAGCTGCAATACTCTCAATAAAGTATGGTTTTTGTGCTGGTGCAAGATCTGAGGTGATAATGGATTGAATCCATCACCCTCTGGCTGCTACCCCGACTCAAGGAGAGGGCGACAGCTAAGGGAAATTTCAGAGATATAGCAAGCAGTACTCGATGGTGTATTTACAACCATCTGGAAGCATCATGAAAAGGTAAATGTTCTCGTTGAGAGTTTGTAACGATATCAGGGAGTAGCGCTATACAATATAGTATGGGAGAAACTCTTAAAGAATCCCCTCCCCGTCTCTGAGCGAGCGGGGAGTGTCAAAGCTCAAAGCAGCTAGCGCTATTGTCTAACTGCTTTGAGAAAGCTGTTGCCAATTATCTGGGCTTCTTGAAGCTAACCATTAATTCTTGGCATCTTTACGACGACGCTTCAGCATACCGATGACACCTGCACCAAGGAAAGAAGCTGCCATGGTTGTGGGTTCAGGTACTGCGGTGGCTTTGACAACCCAATCTTGGTAGTCAGAGTAGTAGTTACCTTGTCCAGGTGCTTTGTACTTGCCATCCTCAGCACCGATGAAGTATGCTCCTGCTTCGGCTACTGTCGTGGTTGTCATATTCTTCTGTTCATCAGATTTAGTGTTGAAGGTGTAACTATCTTTCTGATAGACAGCAAAAGCACTACTAACAACGTTATTATTCTTCAGGGCTAGTTGATAGTTAACACCCTGGGCGAAATTAAAGTTAATCGTGCAGGGATTAATCGTAACATTCCCTTTGCTGTCAGGCGTACAGGTTCCCAACCAATCATTGGCATTCCCAGAACCTGCATTAGCCTTTTGAGTTTCCCCAAATAGAGAGGTAAAATTACCGTTAACCAAGAAGCCAAACTCAGATTTAGCCATCCCTCTGGAACCTAATCCACTGGGGTTGAGTACGCTAAATTGATAGGTTTGACCATTGCCTTGGAATATATTAGCTTGGAAGGGAACTGACCCAACTTTGTTGGCGATAGCAGTACCAGGAGTGGGTGTGGGATCGATTCCCAAGAAAGCTGCTTGGGCATTTCCTCCAAAGTTTAAAACAGCGGTAGCTGTAGCAGCAGCGATACTCAGGCTAGAAATTAGTGCGTTTCTCATGACAATCTTTTCTCAAAATTTTAGGGTTTTATCCTCGATACGGCGAGGATTGATTTCTAGTAGTATGTATTCCCCGATCTTCTCTTAAATTGCTGGGTAATTTATGTTTTTCTTACCTGTCTTAGTTATAGGTTTTTTCATGGCTAGCTGTCAAGACAATTTGGAAGTCTTGTTCCAATCTTCATAAATTACCTATGTTAATAAAGTTTCCGTAAAATTTGAGCAGATTTGGTTGATTTTAAAGCAGCATTGATGATTTGAGGTATATGTTTAATCAAAATAAATCTGTATTAATTGTTACTTTATTATGTAGATATTTTTTTGCTTAAAAAGAATATTTTTCGAGAGTGGGGCTAATTAACCACGAGAGCATGGCTATTCCCTAGCTGTGGTGAGAAGGGAAGCCTATCCTCTGAGAGAATCTCTTAACTATAGCAACCGCCACATCGGTTAAGGCATCAATAACATCATGAAGAGAAGCG
>DOIX01000062.1:0-346 GCA_003511885.1 Cyanobacteria bacterium UBA11153 | reverse complement strand
TGACGCTACCAATAGTGGATAGTCCGTTAGCTTTCGCGCAGGGCACCCTACAGATAGATGCTTATCTTATCTCCAACTAAATATGAGATAAAAAACCACAAAGACATGAATCGCAATCGCGATCGCAAATTCAATCTGATAGGACTTCTTTTTACTCTTGTGACGATAAAACTGTTGGGCTAATGCTGCCCCTGGAAATCCTCCCATTAATTCCCAAAGATGTAGGGTCTTTTCTGGGGTTCTCATCCTACCCTGTTTGGCCTTGTATTTATCCTCTCCATCGCTACTCTATAATTAGGAGGTATAGAGGGTTCAATCGCATCTGCGATCGCTACGCCTCTAATTG
>DOIX01000225.1 GCA_003511885.1 Cyanobacteria bacterium UBA11153 | reverse complement strand
GGGGCTAGGGGCTAGGGGCTAGCGGCTAGGGAAGAAAGTCGTAGTGCGAGCATCTTGCTCGCTGGAAGCTTGGCAGGGGCTAGGGGAAAAAGCTGTTAATCAAAAACCAAAAACCAAAAACCAACAACCAACAACTAATCAACAGCTTCAAGAGATTTAACAAAATAGGGTACGGCTGGCAAATTGATTTGTTCCACCAAAGGAGTACAACCCAACCATTGCACTGAAAGTTTAGCAAACTGTTGAGGAGAACCGCTAACACAGAAACGAGTTGGGAGTGGAGGAAATGTATTTTTCAATCCCATCAAATCTAATTCTTGCGCCGCCGCCGCCACCAAATGTACTGCTGGATCTACTAGATTAACATCCAGTGGTAAAATCTGCTGCAACACTGGTGATAGATGAGGATAATGGGTACAGCCATAAATGAGGGTGTCAATATTTTGCCCCAGCAAAGGCATGAGATATTGGGATGCTACTTCCTTCGTATAAGGATCGTTAATGCGATTTTGTTCCACTAACGGTACAAACTCCGGACATCCAACTTGCCAAACTTCTGCTGTTGGCTCAATTTCCAGTATGGCACGTCGATAGGCATTACTCGCAGCAGTAGCAGGCGTAGCAATCACTCCAATCCGTCTTCCCTCTTGGACGGCAGCCCTCGCACCGGGTAAAATTAACCCCAAAATTGGAATATCAAATTCATTTCTTAAAGTTTCTAGTGCTAAAGCGTCACTAGTATTGCAGGCTAGAACCACCATTTTCACATCTTGTTGCACCATCCAGCTCAAAATCTCAAAGCCGAATTGTATGATTTCACTTTTCGATCTTGTCCCATATGGCAACCTTGCGGTATCAGCGAAGTAAAGAATTGATTCATGAGGCAGTTGTCGATAAACTTCTCGTAAAACAGTTAAACCGCCGACACCGCTGTCAAAAACACCGATACGGCTCCGTTGTGATTCTCCCTTTAAGCTGAAAAATTGGTGATTTGTCATTGATTAATTATTGGTTATTTATGCTTGTTTGTTCTGGGTTTAGGAGATAGGACAAGGTTAATACAAACAGGGAACGATCGAGCGATCGTTTTTTGATTTTAGCTGTTGATTGTCAGGTCATAATGGTCTTAATTTCCTTTGTAAGTTGTTAATTGTTGGTTATTCATTATAATGCCCAAAATCAACAACCAACAAATTACAACCAACAACTAAAAATATTTAGAGATTGCGCTGAATATACTGAAGTATACCAGCAGCGATCGCTTGTGCCATTTTACTCCGGTAAGATGGATCTGATAATTTAGGAGCATCCTCTCTACCCGTCACAAAACCAACTTCCACCAAAACGGCTGGCATTGAAGATTTCCTCAAGACAAAAAATCTAGCTCGTCGCACGCCACGGTTATCAATATCAACATTGTTTAAAATGCTGTTGTGGATGGTTTGAGCTAAAGCCTGTCCGCTAGAGTAATAATAAGTTTCCAAGCCGCTGATATCCTGTCTGCTGAGATTAATTGAGTTAGCGTGGATGCTGACAAAAAGGTGAGCATTGACTTTTTCCGCCAAGGCGACTCGGGGAGCTAAATCGACAAAATAATCAGAATTTCGCGTCAGAATAGCCTTAACACCTTGTTTCTCTAAAATAGCCGCCACCTCTTGGGATATGGGCAAAATTATATCCTTCTCTCGCAACCCATCAATCCCAATCGCACCTGAATCTTTACCACCATGCCCTGGATCTACTACTACCAAAATCTGACCGTTGGGAACAGTAGGGCGGGAATCTGGTGGTGGCTCGGCAATTGGGGAAGGTATTCTTTCCGGAGGCGGTACGGAAATTGAACTCGTGGGAGGTTTAGTCTGTAATAACTGTAATCCCCATAATTCGTCATCAATCTGATTAAGCCTTCCCACTTGAGTTCCCGGACTCGGTTGTACCAGAATGGTAACGGTGCGGGAATCTTGTTGTAGTAGCCGCACCTGAGTTAATGGGCTATTAGCATCAAGTTGAGGTCCTCTAACTCGATCTGCGAGTTTAGCATCAAAGATGGTAAGTCGGTAAGCACGGGCACTAGCATCCCAAACACTAGTTGCCCTTGTCTCTCCATTAGTCCGGATTAACAATTGAGTTTGATTATTACTCAATTCAACAGACTCAACAACTGTCAATTCATCTCGATTTGATGAATGAGGAGGATTAGGTTGGGGATTTCTGTCTCTGGGAGGATTAGGATCTCGTAGTGGAGGAGTGTTTGACGAATCAATCCGCTGAGGGGTTGGCAAATCTACCGTCCACTCTCGTGGCGAGATTCCTCTGAATTTTACCTGTTGGGGATCCAAAGTATAGCCAGAGACTAATTCAATCACAATCCTAGTTGTATTGTTCTCAAATTGTCCCACTCGGACTTCTTTAATCGTACCTCCAACCAGTTGATTTACTGTGCGTCTGTCCAGATTAATCCCTGGAAGATCGATCACTACTCGTGTTGGATTGGCGATTAATTGCGCTCTTGGTTGAACTCCTGTATCTGTAGTAAATACCAATCGATTTTGGTTTTTGTCAAATCGCCAAAAGATCAGCTCATTGCATCTAGCAGCCGATGCAATCAGAAAAAAACTCAGAAAGCTAGGGAGTAACAGAAGCGGGCGAAATCTCACAATTATTGCTCCTAATTTAACAATCATTTCTCCATGAAATCAATAGAGAAGTTTGGCATCGGCAATGGTAAAAAACTTGGTTGATTTAAAACGGGACTCCACGGTTATTCTGGTAGTTTCGCACAACTTAATAAGTTCCAACTTATTTTCTTACTCAGACGACTGATTGGTCTATGTTGCCGGATTCTAAACTGTCTACATCTGGGTAGTTGCCTGTTTAGTTGAAGTTAGCCCTTACGGACGTAAACACGTAAATTTATGTTTCAGGCAAATTAGGATTACTGTAAGGAGTTTAACTCCCTGGTGAGATCGGCGATCGAAACAGAACTCGGCTATTATACATACTTTTCCCCAGATTGCACTATTTTAGTGAAAGATTCGGCTCGTTTTTGCGATCGCCTTCGGCTTCGCTCCTGCAATCAGGCGATTTCCTCTGACTTGGCTTCCCTCACCGAAACCAATCCGTAACTACCTTACCAAGGATGACTGCCAGGATCGGGAAAATCAATAACTTCGCTCATCCGCTCCCAAAATCCTGGCAATTACTAATCATCCCCCCACTCTCTACCCAAGCATCCACTTTCCTAATCCGTATCTGAAACGGTAACAGCCTCAAACATCAAGTCTGAATCGTGCCAGAGTGGAAAAATAGTAAATACCTGAGTTCGGAGTTCGGAGTTCAGAGAAAGGTGTTTTCCCTTGACTTTTTTCATGATAGTTACCCCACATTGGGCTCGTAATATCGATTTCTTGCCTAAGAGATTTGATCAAAAAATGCTGTAA
>DOIX01000097.1:4039-4230 GCA_003511885.1 Cyanobacteria bacterium UBA11153 | reverse complement strand
CTCGAAAATTGTGCCACACAAAAAAAACCATACCCCACACCCCACACCCCACACCCCACACCCCATCCTCACGATCCGACTTTTTCAGCAAACCCTATTTAACCTACCTGAGTTCGACAGAGGCTGAAACACTGATTCCTTCGTTGCCTGAAAGTCCGATTCTTTCCTGGTATAGCGAGGGACTAGAGGCT
>DOIX01000097.1:1995-3770 GCA_003511885.1 Cyanobacteria bacterium UBA11153 | reverse complement strand
AAAATCAAGGGTTTGAGGAATTGATAATGTCCTAACTGTCCTGGCGGTTGCTATAAGACTCAAAATTTAGCTTTTCATCGAAGTCAGGTCATTAAGGTTAGGACATATTCTCAAGCTACGTTATTCTTAATTCAGGATTCAAGTTCAAACAACGTCATAAGGCGTGTTGGTAGTGATATAAGTCACAAGATTGTGGTGAAAATTATACGGAAATCCCGATCGTTAGGCTCTGCTCCTTCCTCTCCATCCGTCTGTCTCTCCCTGAAATCTCGTCTTTTTCTGTCGTAGAGATAGGAAGATCTCAAAATTTACAAGAACTTTATTTAATTAGCCCCAGTCACGAGTATATTTTAATAATTTTTTCGTCATACTAGTAGCAGATGCTAATCGCGTCTGTCTGAACGTGAAGTGTTTTGCCAAATATCTAGTGAGGGATAAATCCAATGGACAAGGAATGAAGCTCGATATCGGTCGTATTCTCTCCCCCTTCAGAAAAATATGGGGTTTAGCGATCTAATGAGATTTTTTTTTTGACCTTTTGGGCATAATCAACAGAGCCTTCTACCAACAACGTTTGAATCCCAGATAAAAAAATGCCATTCAAACAACTAGTTTTGCTCCTCGTCGTCGCCCCCTTCTTCCTGGGGTGTACTTCCCAACTGCCAGTTGCTCAGTCGGAGGGCACATCTAACCAAAGTCCTCCACCAGTAATACCTCCTCGCCTCAAAGGGGCGATTGAAGAGTTGCGAGTTATTAAAATCAAGATTGAAGATGGTATTAATCCTAAAGAGTATGGTGAAGACATTGCAGATTTAGTTCCGATGGTGGAAAATTCTACCGGAGATGCCAAAGTATTAGCTTCTGTGAAGTCTGCTGTAGCCGGACACCAATTAGCTGTCAAGTTCTTAGGGTGCGATCGCATTAATGGCTATGACGAGGTATACCAATGCCGAGATCGCGTTCTCCAAGGCGTTTTCGGTAAATATCCGGATATTGCTGCTCGTGCGAAGGATGCCGTTCGAGGGGAAAATTTCTCCTATATTAGTGCTGGACTCGATCGAGATGCAGTTTTACAAGCAATCTGGGAAAAAACTGCTATTGATACAGATGCGGCACTTCAGAGGAGTCAGCCCAGTATCCTACCAGAAGGCTCGAAACTGAAAAACAAAAAATAAGACTTTTTGACTATTGGTTTTTGGTTGTTGATTTTTGTTCTTATGTAGAAATTAACTTCATCAAGTCTTGTTCAATTCTTCATCAATTCATTAAATTGAAATACCTGAATTCCCAATGGGATTTGCCATACTGGAATCAGACGAGGTGAAAAAATTAAGGAGAATAGAATGCCTTCTCAATACCACATGCTGTTACTTCCTCTTAAGGATATGGAAGAAAACCTCGAAGAACTCCTGACTAGATGTCGCCAATTGCGGCAGGAGGCACTGATGACACAAAAGCCCGAAAATTGTCATACACTCGCGACTCGGGAGCAAGATGCTCACTTCGGTTCTGAAGATACTTGGATTAGACATTGTTGATGTACTCCCCCGATTGAAACACGAGGGATTCTGAAAAGGATGTTACGTTCGCTTCGCGTTCCGAAGGAAAGCGGGCTAAATCCGCGCTTCTCCACCTTTCGTTCTGCTTCTAGGATTCTTACAGCAACCGCCAGTTAGGACATTCTCGATTCCTCAAACCCTTGATTAGACAGCTTTCTTCCTGAGCCAATAGCCTCTAGTCCCTCGCTATAAAATGCTGTAAAGCTCTTGTTTACT
>DOIX01000097.1:1834-1959 GCA_003511885.1 Cyanobacteria bacterium UBA11153 | reverse complement strand
TCTGAAAAGGATGTTACGTTCGCTTCGCGTTCCGAAGGAAAGCGGGCTAAATCCGCGCTTCTCCCCCTTTCGTTCTGCTTCTAGGATTCTTACAGCAACCGCCAGTTAGGACATTCTCGATTCCT
>DOIX01000097.1:0-1794 GCA_003511885.1 Cyanobacteria bacterium UBA11153 | reverse complement strand
AAATGCTGTAAAGCTCTTGTTTACTGGCTTTCAGCTTCGGCTCTTTCGTCGAACTCAGGTTGCTGCTACGTCTCTATGTGTTGTGTACCCGCATTCCGGACAAGAATGAATTCTAGTGCCAGGTAAGTGGCTTTTTCGTACATCTTTAAATCAATACATACCTCTCTGGGATTAGGATATATATAAGTGGGAGTAACCTTGCGGAGGAAATATGGCTGTTGCTTTGGAAAAACCCATTTTGATGGGTGGAATGGCACTATCCTTTGGACTATGGCTGATGAACAGCTTTGGCGAATCGGTGGCAGGTCTGGATGAGTTGGGAGTATGGGGGGCAATAGCTCTGGGGATGGGGGTATGGTTATGGCAACGGCGCAGCCCGAAGCATCTTGAGTTATCGTCTGTTGCCTTACCAGTCAATCGAGATATGGTGGTTTTAGCAATGGCACAAGCCGAAGTTGCGATCGCTAAACTGGAAGCTGAGGTTCCTTCTCTCAATACCATACCCCAGTTACGACAAAGGCTTGCTCAATTAAGTCTGGAGTTAGATCGTCAAGAGGTTCAAGTCGCTATTACGGGTGGTAAGTCTGTTGGGAAAACTCGTTTAGTTCAAGCTTTAGTTTCTCAATCTCTGCCTCAACTATGCCAAGGTCTCTCTTGGCAAGAGACTCCTCCTTTATTTATTAGTGATGAGGTTCAGGAGATTACTCCTACGGCTGATTTATTATTATTTGTCACTACTGGGGACTTAACTGATACTGAATTTCAAACCATCCAAAAGTTTAAGGCAGAGCATCAGCGCTTTATCCTCATTTTTAATAAGCACGACCAGTATTTACCACCAGAAAGAGCTATTATCTTAGAACAATTACGTCAGCGGGTGGCAGAAATTTTAACAGGAGAGGATGTAGTAGGAATTGCGGCTTTTCCTGCCCCTGTAAAAGTACGCCAGCATCAGGTAGATGATTCTGTTCAAGAGTGGATGGAGGAGCAAAAACCAGATCTAAATATACTGATAGAAAGATTAAGTCACATCCTGAGCCAAGAATCACAACAGTTAGTCTGGGCTACTACCCTGAGAAAGGTTGCTGCATTGAAATTGGAAGTAAAAAGTATCTTAGATCGGGACAGGCGCGATCGCGCTTTGCCGATTATTGAACAGTATCAATGGATTGCAGCCGCAGCGGCTTTTGCTAATCCTGTCCCTGCCCTAGATTTACTGGCAACGGCGGCTATTAGCGGACAGTTAATCGGAGATTTAGGTGCAATTTATCAGCAAAAGTTTTCTTTATCCCAAGCCTCCTCTTCTGCGAAGGCTTTGGGAAATTTAATGTTAAAACTAGGGCTAGTTGAGCTTTCTACCCAGACACTTGGTGGTATTCTTAAAAGTAATGCGCTTACTTTTGTGGCTGGCGGTGCCGTACAGGGTGTTAGTGCTGCTTATCTAACTCGATTGGCTGGTTTGAGTTTAATTGAATATTTCCAGGAACAGGAAATTATCGATAATTCTTCAGGCGCACAAATATTTAATCTGGATAGATTGGGAAAGACTTTACAGAAGGTTTTTCAGCAAAATCAGCGGATGGTTTTCTTGCAAGATTTTGTCCGTCAAGCTTTGGGACGGTTGGGATTAGTCGCTGGTTAAATTCGAGCAGTTATAAGTACCTGGCACAAAATTATTTGCACGTCCGATTTCTCGAACTACTATAAAGACTTAAAACGCTATACTAGCATAGCTTTTACCTTGACAGATGGCTCTCTTTCAAGTCAAGTGATTAGTTTTTGTTATTTCCAAAG
>DOIX01000098.1 GCA_003511885.1 Cyanobacteria bacterium UBA11153 | reverse complement strand
TGTTTTCCCACTTTGGATCTATTTTGATTCGGACAGAGGTTTTTCTTTGTTTTCCCACTTTAGATCTATTTTGATTTTGATATAGCGCTACGCATTAAGGTTAGGACATATTCTCAAGCTACGTTGTTCTTAATTCAGGATTCAAGTTGAAACAACGTCCTAACTTGTGTTGGTAGTGCTATAACTAATCTTTATCAAATTTATAGCGCTGTGCGATCGTGTGGTTACCCATTATAACAAAAGTATGGATACTCAAGTACTGTAACTACGCCCGCCCGCACTACTATAGCTGTTAATTTCCTGTGATGTGAACTACAACCTCACGGTAGTGGCTGTGTGTTCGATGTTCCCAAATATAAATGCCCTGCCATGTTCCTAATAATAATCTTCCTCGATAGATAGGAATTTGTTCCGAAGTTTTAGTCAGTACAGTGCGGATATGAGCTGGCATATCATCAGGTCCTTCGGCATCATGGATGTAGCTTCTGCCATCTTCTGGCACTAAATTAGCAAAAAAGTTCGACAAATCTTTAAGAACATCTGGATCTGCATTTTCTTGAATCAACAGACTGGCAGAAGTATGGCGTAAAAAAATAGTACAAAGTCCAGTGTCAATGGAGGAATCATTAACTACAGATTGTATTTTTGATGTAATATTTGTGAGGGATTTTCCAATAGTTTGAATTGTGATTCGTTGTTGGTAATGAGTCATGAATGGTAGGAAATTGAGACAGAATTTTGTAGATTCACTTTGGGGTTGTAGAAGCATTCATTTATAACGCTTCTCACTGCTATACTTACAGTGCTAATCTTTTAATTCTATCCCGCTCAAGTATCCATTTCTAAATATGTAATTGGAGGAGTGGCGCACTGGGATAGGATTGATTCTCCATGGGGAATGGTGGATCGGATCGCTCTATCAGGGAGATCGCCATCGCCCTGATTGTAAATTAGCCCAATTGTAAATTAGCCTAGCTGTTTGATTTCATCATCTACTATTTTTAAATCTTCATCCACTATTTTTAACTTTTGATCGGGAGGGAAGAGCAATTCCTCTGTGGAAGATTTTGCTGACCATTCTCCTGTTAAGAATCTTTCTCCCTCCTCTGCTAGTGAAGCTTCATCTTCTTCTACCTCTTCTGAATCAAAAAATTCTGGATCGATCTCGATGGCTTCCGATACCTCCAAATGATTTGTTGCTAAGGGATCGCTGCCAACAATAAATTCCCCTTGTCCAGACTTTGATGGAAGTTTGATCGGTTCTGATGCCTCTAGCTGCTTTGTGTATAAGCCTTGAGCTAGATTCGGCAATTCCTCTTGACTGAGTTCATCTGAAAGTTTGAGCGTTGATACGATCTCATGGGCAGGAACAGTTTCCACCACATCATTTTGTTCATCCTTGTCCAATTCCTCCAGATTCTCAGTGTTACTTTGTAAAGGCATACCGTTATCTGGATTGGTATACTCTGTGGATATGGAATCGGATTCCTTATCAATATCTTCTGTAGATATGGAATTGGATTGGTTATCCCCTACCCCAGGATCGGGAATTTCTGAATCTTCCACATTTTCCTCGTGGGCTTCACTCCAAGGCGAATCATAATGATGCCATGGCAAGATTGGCTTGTTGGGCAGGTTGCGCGTCAATACCGTAATGTTCTCTGGGTCAGGTTCTGGCAGATTCAAGGGTTTCCCAGAGCGATCGTTGTCAAGTTGTTGTGAATTCATCATCTGAATCTAGCCAAAACTACTTAGGTCAATCGCAGGGACAAAGTAAACTGCGACTACGTGCAAGGTAATCAGCAAAGCCAAACTCCATGTAACGTATGCAGAATATTGTAATGAAGACGAGACATCCTCCAATCGCTGCTTGTTTGCATTATATGTCTCTACCAGATTAACAATCATTTGCAGTTGATACTCTTGTGGTGACAAAACTAAATATCGCTCCAGAAATTTCTTATCTCCCAAATTAGGGCTGACAGCTAACTGACGGGGTAAAAAGGCATTGATCAGTAGGGTAAAAGTGAGCAAAAATCCCAAGAGTTCCGCAAGGCTGAAGAAACCAGGAACGAACAACAGACGAGAGATGGTTAAGCTTGTGAACAAAGCACCATTGGTCACAAACAGGATATTTAACTTGGTTGTCAGTGTTTGGTTTTGCTCTTTTTGTTGATCGATTACCCGACGCACGTCTTGGGCTGCTAGTTCAATTGATAAAGAGGGACTTTCTTGGTTTTCTGGGGTTTTATGAGCTTCTGTACTCTTTGCCGGATGTGATGTTTTGGGGGTTTTGATGGTTTGAGTTGGTTTAGGGGCTTCAGGTGAAGCTGTAATTTTAGATTTTTTGCTTGGTTCAGTTGGTTCCGCTTTGGTGGTTGGTGGTAATGTTTCTGTTACATCGGGGTTTTTAGGTATTTTAGGAGGATCTATGGTATCTGGGCTTTTATCCAGGATTTTGGCATTTTGAGTCAGTTTCAGTTTTTCTGTTCCATCAGTTATTTTAACTGGCTGGTTAATTTCCGATCGCTCCTTAACTTGGACGATGGTTTTAATTTCGGGAATTTCTAGGGTTTGGGAGTTCTCTTCGATTTTATCTAGGAGGGAATTGACAGGAGCCATCATGGCAATAGGAGGTGAGAGGTGGGATGTGAGAGGTGAAATTAGTCTAAACTCTAGGAGGTAAGAGGAGAGGGGATACGATCGGTACGCCTCTAATCATC
>DOIX01000053.1 GCA_003511885.1 Cyanobacteria bacterium UBA11153 | reverse complement strand
GGACAAGGGGGACAAGGGAGAGGGGGGAGAGGGGGAGTACGTCAAAATTAAGGATTAAAACTAAAGGGAGGTAGTGTTTCTTCAATCATCGAGCCTAAACTAACTGTCGCCAGAAATTTTTCATCCCAATTACCTACTACACTAGTAAATAAATAGGCAGAATTATCGTTCCAATCCAATCCCTGTTCGACTAAAATACCAGTTTGATCGCTAACTCTTAATTTTAAATCAGATGGAATGGGTATACCGGATGGCGTGCCCACAATTAATAATAACGTCCACTCCGAAATTTCTCCTGATACTAAAGCCCAAGTCAGAGCATACAAGCGCAAAGGAATTCCGCCTAAATTTAGATTGCGATAAGCACCTCTAGCTGTCGGAGGAATATCCAGATTATGATGGTGTAATTCTCTCATAATCGCCGTAAATTCTTCACTAGGCGATCGCAAAGCGGTAGCAGGTGTAAGATTAGGTAGTAATTGCCAGGAAAATTCTCTAGCTAACTCATCCAATTCATCCCATAACCAACGTCTCACATTCATGGCTTTTTTAGTTAGCAATTGTATTAAATCAGCTAAATATACCTGGGTGGCACTTCTGGATGTAGTGGTTGATAATTCTGCCTGACTTTCCGATATCTGTAATTCATAAATCCAACTGAGTAATTCTGGATGAGTGAGAACAATAATTCCTTCTTCCCATGTCAAAACTTGCCATAACTCACATTGGGGAGAATGTAATTGAGGCAATAATCTTGTCAACTGCTGCTGCATCAGGTTAAGCTGAGGATCGCGATCGCAAACTACTGCGGGTAACGGGATGGCATTTGGAGACAAACAGCGTAAATTGAGCAAAAAGCGATCCCCAGAGCTATCAAACCAAGTTAAGGGCAATTGATATGTCCAATCTGACTCTGGCTGTAAATTTACCGTTTCCCTTAATTCCACAAGCCGATTGTAAGATAAAAACCCACGAATAACTGCAATTTCCTGTTCTTCTTGCACTTCCATTAAAACATAGAAATGTGGCACAAATTCCGGCAAATCTATCACAGCTCTGGGTATAGTTACTTCTTCATCCGTGAGACTACCAGTCGTAATTAAATAGATCCTAAAGTTATTGATAGTCAGATCGATAACGCCCTCGATGACATTAGCTAGCGACGGTTTAAATAGAGAAGATTTTTCTGGCTCAATCTCAATAACTGAATCCCTTTGGGCCAACCATTCCTGGAAACCAAACAAAGCCAAACCATTCAGATAAGTTTGCCATTGTCGTTGTGGATTAAGAATTTGAGCCGATAACGTAACAGACTTATCAATTGCTTCTGGAGACAGAGCAATCGTATCGACAGATAAAGCTTCAAAATCTAGCCACATTTGGGTAATAAGATTAGAGGAATTATTCATGACATAAGCTCCTGATATCAAGGTAATAGCAGAGTCTTTGGGCAAAGAAACTGCTGGTGGTATGATGCTTTTCAACTGTGGCTCTACTGGCTTCCATTGTCGCATCCTTAATCAGATCGGAAATTTGTTCGTTGAGTGCAGCTTCAATTTCCTGATAGAGGTTTTGGAGGTGCTGAGTATCCGTATAGGCTTGAGCTTGTGCAAAAACGCGATCGCGTAATAAAATTAACAACTGTTGTTGAACATCGGCACGAAAATCTTTGAGTTTAAGTAAGCGACTGACATGAAACTGAGCTTTCAAATCTAACAGCTTGGCAATTTCTGACATCGATTGGGCTTGACAGTGAAATAGCTGTAACGCAATGATAAATTTTCCCGCCTTTTCCTTATCCCTAGTTTCTAAAATTTTCAAGCGATTTTCAGTAACTTGGGCAATTGCCCCATCCAGACAAGTCCGAAACTCTTGCCGATATACTTTTAAAAATTCAGTTTCATCATCAAGTATGTCTGAATGAGGATCTGGAATAGTTTCCGCTAATCTAATTGGCTCTCTTTCATCATTTGGAATACTCCCTCCCCGCACCCTAATCCGATATTCCCGTAACCGAGATGCTAGATTTTGCAATTTTCTCAGGAGGATTGTACCAGGAATATTCCGATTAATTTTACCAGATAAATCCTGACTAATTTGCTCCAATTGTCCCGATGTCGGTGGTATACAGGCTCCCTTAATTCCAGATTGACGCTGTTTCAATCTTTGAACGCGATAAACGGCGTGGTAACTTTCTAAAAGTCGTTTATCTTCTTCAACTTCTAGCCTGGTGAGCTGGTAAAACTGTAAAAAAATTCGTTCTATTTGCTTGGGAGTAGTATCGTTCAAAATTGCCCAATCACTCAGGAGATAAATCCCTTGTTCTACTAAAAATTTATTGATATCTTTATTAGACTTTACCCGCCGAGTTGTCCAAGTAGATAAAGAACTTCGATCTGGATCGAAACTATATAAGATATCCTCAACAAAGGATTGATAATTTGTCTTTTTTTCTCGCTCCTTTCTCCCTCCATCCTCGTCTAAAACAATTGGCAATAAATCTCCGCAGGTAAAACCGCGATCTTCGCCAAACTGCATCGCCAATTCCTGGCAAACTCGTTCAATTTCACCGCAAATAAAGCATTTAAGACAGAGTTGAGCAAGAACAGATGGTTCGGAAAATTTACTATCAGTTTTTACTTCAATTTTTTGAAAAATATCCTTATCTATGTCTTCATAATTTCCCCCTTTCAGCCAATGAAGGAGTTGACGCTGAATCAGAGCATCCGGTACTTCACAGTCAGCCGTAAATTCAGGAAATGATGCCAGAAAAAATACCTTCGCTGACTCAATTTCTTCAACTTTCCGTCCGCCAGCCCCATCAATTTTAACAATTGTCCAGTATTTGGCTCCAGTACTCATCGCTGTTTTACCTGACTGAGATTTTCCGATCGTATCAAGCACTCACTCCACTCAATCCTCTTGCTTGCCATAGTCTAAAGCTGGTTTGAGAGCAAAAGTGTCTCTCATTCCTACGTAACTCTCAGTCAGTTAACCTTATGCACTTGTCAAGGAGAGAATTTGATCGTTTCCGACTCTCCCTAGCCCCCACTCTCTACTCCCTACTCCCTACTCCCTACTCCCTAGCCCCTATCAACTAAGCTGCTACGCATTTAATTTGTATATCCCCACACCAAAAAACCCACACCCCTTTCGACAAATTTATTATCCAATTTAGATGCGCCGCAGCTTATCAACTATCAACTATCCCCCAGGCTTATCAACGTTGTAATCTTCGTGAGATAAGACAGCATGAGGTACAACCAAGCTACCTTGGTCATAACAAAGCATTCGGTAATGACGGGTGACGGGAATACTAATAACCCAACGGTTGTGGCGCAATCGCTTCCCGCCAAATTCTCGGTAATTTTTATTACTTTCTAATCCGGCAATGATAATACGAGCTTTGACCACTACATGAGGGGGAAGCTCTTTTAAGTCAATGGGATCGTCTGCGAAACTGGACTCCCACTCCTGCTTTTGCTGTTTTTTAGCATCCCGTGCTTTATTTTCTTGTTCGCATCGGTGGCAGGCTTGACCATATCCTTTATGACCGCACGGAAATGTCTTTTTTCTTCTGGACATATAACGGTGGTATGGGCTGAAACCCATAACCTGACAATGCTGCTACCGCTAAGGGTTAGCCACGGGTAAGTTAACTCCTCAAATTGAGGTGGTTGAAATCGAGGCAAAATTTGCCCCTTTAAATTATGTTAGTTCAAGAGGGGCAACTTTTTGAGCTGTGGGGATTGGTAGAGCGGATCCCGATATAGGGAGTAGAAGAGCGGATGGCAGAAGGGTTTCGTCCCCTCAACCCAAGAGGAACAAGATGTAGTAATATATTTATTTGTTTAAAAAGTTTGCTCAATTCGGAGCGGATGCCCCTTATCCTAATTATGCCGGACAATGCAGAACATTAACTAAGGTTAAAACTTTGTTTACAGAACTAGCAACCGTTAATACTCAAGCATTGCAGCAAGTTCTCAAAAGACTGGAAGCAGCTTTTGTAGATATGAAACGGAAGAGACGTAGCCGCAGCACAAGTCGTCCGCAATCGCGGACTGTCTGGGGTGGGGCGCATCCTGGACAATAAAGAAAGAAATTGCCTGTGGAGACAACCTGACGGGAACTGGCAACAGTCTAGTTAAGAGTCAAAGAAGCAGGAAGAAAGGTGGAGAAGTGCGGATTTATCCCGCGTTCCTTCGGAACGCTACGCGAACGTAACATCCTTTTCAGAATCCCCCGTGTTTCAACCGGGGGAGTACGTCAATTGTACCTCCTCTAGTGTTAAAGATACTAAGATTTTCCATCACTCGAACTAGCTGGCATCTGTGGGGCATTTTATTCCTGACACTTATCTTGTCTGGCTGTAAACAAGTTAAGCCTCAGATTACAGCTCTACCTCCTTTACCCCAAGATCCTTTGGTTCAGGTTTATTTTAACCATTCTCAGTCGGCTCACTATACAGAATCTTTAAGAAAGGTAACTAGATCTGGCGATAACCTAGAAGAACTTATAGTAAAGGCCATCGCATCCGCCAAGTCATCCCTAGATATCGCGGTGCAAGAGTTGCGCTTACCTGATATAGCCCAAGCCCTAGTCGCACGTCACCAAGCAGGTGTCAAGGTTAGAGTCATCTTAGATAACACTTACAGTCGCCCTTGGAGTGACTTCACTGCGGCGGAAGTAGCCAAACTACCCGAAAGAGAGCGCGATCGCTATCATGAATCTATCAAACTAATCGATCGCAATGGCGACGGCAACCTGACTCCCGATGAAATTAACCAAGGCGATGCCTTAGTTATCCTCCGGAATGCTGGTATTCCCGTAATTGATGATACGGCGGATGGCTCCAAAGGTAGCGATTTAATGCACCACAAATTTACGATCGTGGATGGCAGTACTTTAATTGTTACTTCAGCTAACTTTACCCTTAGCGATATCCATGGTGACTTAACCAAACCAGAAAGTCGCGGCAATGCCAATAATCTCCTCAAAATAGATAGCCCAGAATTAGCCACAGCTTTTACAGAGGAATTTAATTTAATGTGGGGAGATGGTCCCGGTGGCAAACCTGATAGTAAATTTGGCATCAAAAAACCATTAAGAAGCCCACAAGAATTTACATTAGGAAATCATACCATCACCGTCCAATTTTCCCCAGTTTCTCCCACACAACCTTGGAGTCAAAGTAGTAATGGTTTAATTGGCAAAACCTTGAGTCAAGCCAAACAAAGAGTAGACTTGGCCTTATTTGTATTTTCAGAACAGCAACTAGCAGATATTTTAGAAGTATCTCATGAAAAAGGCGTAGAGGTACGAGGCTTAATCGAACCCAGCTTTGCCTATCGCTATTATAGTGAGGGATTAGATATGCTAGGAGTCGCGCTGAGTAACAGATGTAAATACGAAGCCAACAACCATCCCTGGCAAAACGCGATCGCAACTCTTGGCATTCCTCAATTACCGAAGGGCGATCTTCTCCACCATAAATTTGGTATTGTAGATCGAGAAACAGTTATTACAGGTTCCCATAACTGGTCAGAAGCAGCAAATAATAATAACGATGAAACCCTATTAATAATTCACAACCCCACCGTAGCCGCCCATTTCCATCGCGAATTTGAACGTCTTTACGCCAAAAGCATTCTCGGAATACCCATAAAAGTCCAAGAAGCAGTTAAAAAACAAGAGACAGAATGTCCCCAAATAACTGAAGCAATTGATAAAAATATACCATCTACCGGGCAATTAATTAATCTGAATACAGCCAGTCAAGCCGAATTAGAAACCCTACCAGGAGTAGGGCCAAAATTAGCACGAGCAATAATTGCTACGCGACAGGAAAAACCATTTACATCATTAGAAGATATTGAGCGCGTGCCCGGAGTTGGAGCGAGTTTGCAGCAAAAATTAGATGGCAGAGTAACTTGGTAATGGACACCCATTCTACAATCTTCTGATTCGTCTTTCAATAGAGATCTCCAGAAACTAGGTTTTCATCTAGACAGGATAAGGGGTTGACATTATATTTTGGAGATGTCTAATAGTCGTACCACAATATTTGTATAGCGAGGGACTAGAGGCTATTGGCT
>DOIX01000052.1 GCA_003511885.1 Cyanobacteria bacterium UBA11153 | reverse complement strand
TATGGCTGTCAGTTAGGATGAAATCAAAGGATAAAATCATGGCTCGATATCTCAATCAAATGCTCAAGCAGAAACGGTGGTTACTTCTCACCCTATTTGTTACTCTAGCAGTTCTTACATATTTTTCCATGTATTAGGTAGCTGATGGTATCCTTTCGCGCCCGCCAAGCTATCGCAAGTTTAGATACCCGACTTTTTCCCAAAGTCGGGTATCTGAGGGTGTGGTTTAATAAGCCCTAGCGAATATTACTTGTCGCTTTGTTTTTCTCCCGGTATAAAAACATTCACCTTCTTCGTCTGTTTGATTCAGGGGAATGCAGCGCCCTGTGGCTTTGGTGTCTTCTTTGATTTTATCCTCATCTTCAGGAGTACCGTCAAAGTAAGCTAGGTAAAATCCGGCTTGATTTTCAATTCCTTCTTTGAATTCTTCATAGTTTGACACTGTGTAAGTATTCTGGTGCTGAAATTCTTGTGCTTTAGCGAAAAGGTTACGATGGATTTCCTCTAATAAACTGGGAATCTTGGTTAAAAGTTCGCTTTGCTCTACAATTAGTTTCTCACCTGTATCGCGGCGGACTAGTACTGCTTTACCTTGTTTTAAGTCTCTCGGACCAATTTCTAATCTGAGCGGAATTCCTTTTAATTCCCAATCATTAAATTTAAAGCCTGGGCTTAAGTTTTCTCTGGCATCAATTTTGAAGGAGAAACTGCCGGAGGTTTGGAATTCTGTCTGTAATTCTTGGAATCTTGCCAAGACTTGATCTTTTTCTGCGTCTTTCCGGAAAATGGGTACGCCAATTACTTGTAAGGGGGCAATGCGAGGCGGGCAGACAAAACCTTGGTCATCGGAATGTACCATAATTAATGTGCCAATTAATCTGGTGGTAATGCCCCAACTGGTAGCAAAAGGGTATTCAAGTGTTCCTTCTGGGGATAAATATTTGACATCAAAGGCTTGAGAGAAAGTTGTTCCTAAGTGATGACTCGTGGCTACCTGAATTGCCCGTTTGTCTTGAGTCATGGTTTCAATTGTGTAAGTATATTCGGCCCCAGGAAATTTTTCGTTTTCGGTTTTCTTTCCGGCAAAAACTGGGATGGCTAAATAGTCTTCTACGAAGGTTTTGTACACCTCTAACATTTGTTTGGCTTCAATTTCTGCTTCCTCAAAGGTAGCATGAGCTGTATGTCCTTCTTGCCAAAGAAATTCAGTTGTCCGCAAAAATGGTCTAGTTCTTAATTCCCAGCGACAAACATTTACCCATTGATTTAAAAGAATCGGTAAATCGCGATAACTTTGAATCCATTTGCGATAGGTTGACCAAATAATTGTCTCGCTAGTCGGCCTAACTACCAGGGGTTCCGCCAATTCAGCTTCAGGATCGACGACAATTTCTCCTGAGTCAGTGGCTTGGAGGCGATGATGAGTAACAACGGCACATTCTTTCGCAAAACCAGAAACATGTTTCGCTTCTTTAGAAAAATAACTAACAGGTATAAATAAAGGAAAATAAGCATTAGTATGCCCAGTAGCTTTGAACATACCATCTAAAACTTGCTGCATTTTTTCCCAAATTGCAAATCCTTCTGGCCTAATTACCATGCAACCACGAATACCAGATTCTTCTGCTAACTTGGCTCGATCTACAATATCGAGATACCATCGAGAATAGTCTTCATCTCGTTTAGTTATTTTGAGTAAATCCGCCTTTTCGTTCGCCATTAATGTTAATTAAGTTAATTAGGGTCTATCCAATCTTACTCTATGTCTTACCCAAATCCAGCCGCCATCCCATCAAGTCAGTCTTTGTACCGTCAAGCCTCGTCGTTGCTCCTTTATCAAGGTGTCTTATCAGGAGCAGTGGGACAAGCTTTTCTGTCTCTGTTACAAAGTCTCAGTCAAAGAGAAGATGAATTGACCTGTATCAGAGCCTATAGTAACTGGTTTAAGACTTTAGCCGCTAGCGGTGAAAGTTGGCAAGACTACCTGATGTGGCGAATTCTGTGGGATGATAATCCTTTTAGTCGGGCAGTCCAACGAGTTGCTCTATCTGATTTGCCCCATAGCCTGGTGGCAGCCGTAAAGCAGGATTTACATATCTTACAAATTATTTACAAATGCACCAGCCAACAACTGAGTCTGTGGGTGCAAGAGGTATCTCAGTCAGAGACACAGCCTGTAGTTTGGGATGTGGAGTCTCAAGCACCAAGCTTTTTGCCACAAGAAAGTAACTGGGCTAATAGTTTGCCAGATTTAGCCAACTATTATCGAGACAATGGGGCTGGATTATTGGCACAGTATCGCGCCCTCCGCTGGCAATCAGGAGAATTAGTAGGAATTCCCCATCCCGATCCGATAGAATTAGGAGAATTAGTCGGTTATGAATCTCAGCAAGAGACTTTAATCAAGAATACCGAATTTTTACTAGCGGGATATCCAGCCTTACATGTTTTACTTTACGGCAGTCGCGGTTCCGGAAAGTCATCCCTAGTCAAAGCTTTGTTACAAAAATATAGTAGTCGGGGATTGCGACTGATTGAGGTAGCCAAATCAGACTTAAAAGACTTATCCCTGATTGTCGATAAACTGCGGGAAGTACCCCAAAAATTTATTATATTTGTAGACGATCTTTCCTTTGAAGAGGATGACGAGGCTTTCAAAGCCTTAAAAGTAGTATTAGAAGGGAGCGTCACCGCGCGATCGCAAAACATAGTAGTATATGCTACATCCAACCGCCGACACCTGATTCGGGAATATTTTAGCGATCGCCCCCGTCCCAGGGATAATGATGAAGTCCATGCTTGGGATACTCTAGAAGAAAAGTTATCATTTTGCGATCGCTTTGGTTTAACCCTTACCTTCGAGCCAGCGAATCAGGATACCTACCTGAAAATTGTCCGACATCTAGCCGATCTTGCCAAGATTAACCTACCGCAGGAGGAATTAGATTATCGCGCCCGTCAATGGGCTACTCGCCACAATGGGCGTTGTGGCAGAAGTGCCAGACAATTCATCGATTTTTTAACAGCAGAAATCTCCACGTAGGGTGCCCTGCGGCGAAGCCT
>DOIX01000064.1 GCA_003511885.1 Cyanobacteria bacterium UBA11153 | reverse complement strand
ATTTAGATGCGCCGCAGCTTATAACTTTTATGCCACTCTCTGTAAGGCATCCCCTCTCCCACTCCCCTAGAATGCTTTTTTTGGTAAATTTCACTATAATTACCAAATACTTCACATCCCGGTAACTGAAAACTGTGTTTACGACTGCCACCCTTCCCAAGCCCGAAACCCTTGCCGATGTACCTCATGACTTGTTTGAGGCGATTAACCATCTCAAACGGGAGCTGAATGCGGTTATCCTCGCACATTACTACCAAGATCCTGATATTCAGGATGTGGCTGACTACCTGGGAGATTCTCTGGGGCTATCCCGCCAAGCCGCCCAGACAAATGCTGATGTCATTGTCTTTGCTGGGGTTCACTTTATGGCGGAAACAGCCAAAATCCTTAATCCTGATAAGCTGGTACTTTTACCAGACTTAAATGCAGGTTGTTCCCTAGCGGATAGTTGCCCGCCGGATGCTTTTGCTAAATTTAAAGCAGAACATCCGGATCATATCGTCATTTCCTATATCAACTGTTCGGCAGAAATTAAGGCAATGAGCGATATTATTTGTACTAGTTCAAACGCGGTACAAATTGTTAAGCAAATTCCGGAAAATCAACCGATTATTTTTGCGCCTGACCGGAATTTGGGGCGTTATGTGATGGAACAGACTGGTCGCGATTTGGTATTGTGGCAGGGTAGTTGTATTGTGCATGAAACATTTTCGGAAAAGCGCATAGTTCAGCTAAAAATTGAACATCCAGAGGCCGAAATTATTGCTCATCCGGAATGCGAACCTCCTGTTTTGCGTCATGCTAACTATATTGGTTCGACGACGGCTTTGTTAAAGTATACGAAAACGAGTCCCTCTCAGGTATTTATTGTAGCGACGGAACCAGGGATTATTCACCAGATGGAGAAACAAAATCCTCAGAAAACGTTTATTCCTGCACCAGGAACAAACAATTGTAATTGCAATGAATGTCCATTTATGCGATTGAATACTCTAGAAAAGTTGTATCTGGCAATGAAAAATCGTCAGCCAGAAATTACTATGCCAGAATACGTTCGTTTAGCGGCATTACAACCGATACAGCGAATGTTGGAGATGAGCGTATAGGGTGTGGGGGTGTGGAGGAGAATATTGGTAGTGCCGGAAAAGTTAACTGTACACTGCCAAATATTCTTCTCCCCTCTCTCTGACTATTAGAGATATTTATCTAGCTTCAATTACCATGAAGAAAAGTTTCTAATTGAGCAGTGCGCTCCCTGGTAACTTGCTCTAAACACTCACTGAGAAAACCACCATAACCAGTGCCACCTCTACTGCCGTAGACCTCAAATTCACAGTGTAGATCCCGAAATTTAATCCAAGCTAGTTCAGCATCAATCAGTTTTTGCTTCTCTTCTCCACTCAGTGTTGAAATAACTTGTTGATAAACCTGATTTAGTCTTCTATCAGCAGCTTGATAAGCTCTATAAGCACACTCTTTGTACTCCACATTACTGTTAGGATTTCGACAGTTTATCTGTTGTTTTGGTTGATTAGATGGCAGGGCTGTAATAGGGTTAATCGGGATTAATAAGAGTAGAGTAGCAGAGAAAATAAATAGATTTATTCCCTGTGATGATTTCAATTTCATAAGACAATAAATTATGCAAATCTACTTGATTACAAGTATAGCAGATCGGATAGTAAAAAATATTAGTGAATTTAGGGTGGGCAGTCCCCACCTGGGTAAAAATCACCTTTTCGAGTTATAGTGGGGATTGCCAACCCTAGATCCGATCGCAGTGCAAGATCTCAGTTAAAATCTAGTTCATTACAATTCTAGCTAATCGGATAGCGTCAAGGCTACGATCGCACAATCGGGTGCAATCCTCATTGTCTATAGCACGGCTTGAATTTAGGGAAGACACCAACAATCCCATAGTTAATGCCAATCACCAAAATCTCCAAGATAGAAATTGGCATTTTCAGCAACAACTGAGTTGATAAATCGTCACTTCAGCTATTGAGTTAATTGCCTTTTTACGATGTCACTAAATTTTCTCACCAATCTCGCCTCGCAACTTTCCTTCAAATTACCATTACGATTGGTTTTAGTCGTACCATTTTTGTTGCAAATATTTACGGCTGTAGGATTAACTGGTTGGCTATCCTTCCGGAATGGACAAGAGGCGGTAAAGGATCTTGCTTCTCAGCTACGTCAGGAAGTGGTGGCTCATATTCAACAGAAACTTAATACGGATTTAGCCACTCCCTATCTTGTTAATCAAATCAATGCTAATAATATTATTACTGGTGATATAGATTTAATAAATCTCGCAAAATCAGAGCGTTTTTTGTGGCAGCAGCTACAAGTTTTTCCCGCGATTGCGACATCAATTGCGACTAAGGATGGCAAATATATTGAAGTGGTGCGGATGGAAGACGGGGCATTACATATTCTCGAATCTGTCAACTACCAAATTAATATGTACGGTACCGATAATCGGGGCAAAGCTACTTGGTTATTGCAGTCTATTCCCTACTACGATTACAGATCTCGACCTTGGTATCAAGAAGCAGTAGCGGCTCAAAAACCTACCTGGAGTAAAATATATCGATATTCACCAGATCGGGATATTTTAGCGATCGCAGCGATTGCTCCACTTTATCAAGAAGATGGCACTTTTTTTGGAGTAACTCGTACTGTTTTATCTCTCTCACAAATTGGCGAATTTCTGAAAAATTTATCCATTAACCATCAGAAAAGTAAGTCTGGACAAGCCCAGACGTTTATTGTGGAAAGGAATGGCTTAATGGTGGCTACTTCTAGCGCAACTCAACCTTTTAAAACGAGGGATCTGGAAAAATCAGAACGATTCAAGGCGATGGAAAGCTCCGATCTAATTACCCGTGAAACTGCGGAATTTCTGTTTAGAAAATTTGGTAGTTTTGAGCCAATTAAAGATCGGAAACAGTTAGATTTCCGGGTTAATGGCAAGCGGCAGTTTCTCCAAGTAATGCCATTTCAAAATGATAAAGGATTAGACTGGCTAATTGTAGTTGTTGTTCCGGAAGATCAATTCATGGAACAAATTAACGAAAATACTCGGACTACGATTGTCCTCTGTATTTTAGCATTAATTATTGCTACAGTATTGGGTCTGTTTACGGCTGGTTGGATTGGGAAACCTATTCTCAAATTGAGTGTGGCATCTGAGGCAATCGCTAAGGGAAAATTAGAGCGCAATCTCGAGATAGATAGTCATCAATCCCGATTAGGTATTCATGAATTAGGAGTGTTAGCAGATTCATTTAATGAAATGGCACAGCAGTTAGAAGAATCTTTTACTGCTTTGCAACAGACAAATGCTGAGTTGGAAGAGAGAGTTAAACAACGTACTAGAGAGCTACAAGTTGCTAAAGAAATAGCGGATACGGCAAATAAAGCTAAAAGTGAGTTTCTGGCAAATATGAGCCACGAATTGCGCACTCCCCTCAACGGGATTTTGGGATATGCTCAAATATTGCAACGTTCGACTACCATGACAGAAAAGGAACTAGATGGGATTCGGATTATTTATCAGTGCGGTACGCACCTCCTGACACTAATTAATGATATTCTCGATCTCTCGAAAATTGAAGCTAGGAAAATGGAATTATTGCCCAGAGATTTTCATTTTACCTCCTTCCTTCAGGGTGTTGTAGAAATGTGCCGGATCCGCGCCGAAGCTAAAGGGTTATCATTTATTTATCAACCTACTTCCGACTTGCCAATTGGTATTCATGGAGACGAAAAGCGGTTGCGACAAGTTTTACTCAACTTACTCGGTAATGCGATCAAATTTACCGATACTGGCGGTGTAACCTTTAAAGTAGGTTATCTTTCTGTGTCAGAAACCCAACCAAATAACTCAAGTCAAAAGTCTAAAAATCAGAATTCAAGCTTTCCCGAACAAACAACCAACAACTCAAGTCAAAAGTCAAAAGTCAAAAGTCAGAATTCACCCATTATTCTTAATTACCCATTCCCCGAACAAACAAGCAACAACCAACAACCAATAACCAATAAAATTAGGTTTCAAATTGAAGATACCGGAGCGGGGATGAATCCAAAAGAATTAAAAAAAATTTTCTTACCTTTTGAACAAGTTGGTAGTAGTAAGGATCGGGCAGAAGGGACGGGATTAGGATTGGCAATTAGTGCAAAAATAGTCGAGATGATGGGTAGTAAGATCCAAGTAGAAAGCGAATTGAATCGGGGGAGTATTTTTTGGTTTGATGTGGATTTAGCGGCAGCCGCAGAATGGATGTTGAAGGATAGAGTTGTTGTCAGAGGGAAAATTATTGGCTATCAAGGCAAACGTCAGAAAATCCTCATTGTAGACGATCGATGGGAAAATCGTTCTGTGGTTGCTAATTTGCTGCAACCGATTGGGTTTGAGGTAACTGAAGCTAGTAATGGAGAGGAAGGTTTACAGGGCGCGATCGCAATTAGTCCCAATCTGATTATCACCGATCTGGTCATGCCTGTGATGGATGGCTTTGAGATGATGCGACAGATGCGGCACTCTCCTCAATTGGCGCAGATGCTCATTATTGTCTCATCTGCTAGTGTTTATGATATCGATCAAAAAAATAGTTTGGCGGCTGGTGGAAATGATTTTCTGGCTAAACCAGTCCAAGCTGAAGAACTATTTCAAAAATTACAGCAGCATTTAGAATTAGAATGGATTTATGAAGATATTCCTGAATTGAAGAATTCACCAGATCCAGTCAAACTCACCAACAACAACGAGTCTCAACTAGAAGAAGACGAATTAGTTATACCTGCCCAAGAGGAGCTAGATATTTTGTGGGATCTCGCCATGAAAGGTAGAGTTAAACTTATTTTTGATAAAATTGATGAATTGGAAAAAATTGATAGTACTTATCACAAGTTTTCCCAGGAAATCAGGCAATTAGCGAAAAGTTTTCAACTCAAGAAAATTAGAGATCTGATCTCAAAATATCAGAACAGGAAATAAAGGGTACATAACCATGTACAATACAATCGGTTCTTGGCTGCAATTTTCCCGCCTTGACTGTTGATCGAGAAAGGCAGGAGGATGCTACAGAGATGAGATCCTGGGAGAATTCCACTTCTATCTTCCTACCGCAGCCACAGTAGTGTCAAATTTGTAGTTTGCTTAATAAATATATGTATACCTCAGATAAAGATAAAGATATTATTCTCATAGTTGATGATAGCCCAAACAACCTAGAGGTGTTATCAGATACATTAACTGAGGCGGGATTTGAAGTTGCTGTAGCTACAGATGGAGAAAGTGCGATTGAACAGGTAGAATACGAACAGCCATCCCTGATTTTATTGGATATCATGATGCCAGGAATTGATGGTTTTGAAACCTGCCGTCGCTTGAAAAGCAATCTATCTACCTACGATATTCCAGTGATTTTCATGACTGCTCTAGCTGATACAGTTGAGAAAGTTAAAGGCTTAAATTTGGGCGCAGTTGATTATATTGTCAAACCATTTCAGCAAGAGGAAATTTTGGCGAGAGTTAGGGTACATTTAAAATTGTATACCTTAACTAAAAGACTAGAAGAAAAAAATACAATCCTTCTCAAGGAAATTGAACAGCGGATTGCCACCGAAGCCAAATTGCAAAAACTAACAGAAGAATTGGAGCAACGGGTAGAAGAAAGAACAGAAAAACTAGCAGAAGCTATGGATAATTGGCAAAAAGCTCAAGCGGTTTTAGTCCAGAATGAAAAAATGTCCAGTCTGGGGCAAATGATTGCCGGAGTTGCTCACGAAATTAACAATCCCGTCAGCTCAATTCATGGGAATATCTCCTATGCGAAAATTTATGTGAAAGACTTGCAGGATCTACTGGAGATATATCAAAAATACTATCCCAATCCCCATTCAGAAATCCAGCAAAAAATTAAAGATATTGAACTAGATTTCCTTAACCAAGATTTGCCCAAATTACTTAATTCCATGGAATTAGGAACGGATCGGATCTGCCAAATTATTAGTAGCTTGCGCAATTTCTCTCGCATGAAGTCAGGCTCGATGATGACAGTGGATATTCACCAACATCTAGATAGTACTCTAATTCTATTGCAGCATCGACTCAAACAAGCTGGAAAACGTCCGGGTATTGAAACGATTAAAGAGTATGGGAATATACCTCCAGTTGAGTGCGATCCGGCTCTCCTCAATCAAGTTTTTACTAATATTATAACGAATGCAATTGATGCTTTGGAAGAAGCGGAATTTAGAACTCATAACTCGGAAGTATCTGCCAAAGATCGAAAAATGCCGACTATTTGGATTCGCACTGAATTAAGCGATACCAATCGAGTAGCAATCAGAATTGTAGATAATGGTCCTGGTATCCCAGTCGAAATACAACCTAAGTTATTTGAACCATTTTTTACTACTAAACCATTTGGTAAAGGTACGGGGTTGGGTTTGTCTATTTGTCAAGAGATTGTGGAGGAGAAACATGGGGGAAAGTTAAGTCTTATTTCTCTGCCGGGAGAGGGGACTGAATTTGCAATTGAGTTGTTAATTCGTTAGTTGATAGTTGACAATTGACAGTTGATAGTTGACAATTGATAGTTTATAGTTGATAGTTACTCAGATTACCCTGATGGCAATGGACAATTCTCCGTTGTCAAATTTCCATAAAGTTAAAAGAGGAGGTAAAAATATTGTCGAAAATCCGCGTGCGTCAACATGTTAATCCACTGAGTAAAAAATACCAAATACCAATTACTCCGCCTAACTGGAGTGAAATTTACAGCAAACTGAATCAACCTCTACATTTAGATATTGGTTGTGCTAAAGGGGAATTTTTATTAAAAATGGCAACTTTACAACCAGATTGGAATTTCCTGGGTTTGGAAATTCGAGAAACATTAGTTAAAGAGGCTAACCAGTTAGTTGCTGAGTTAGGTTTAAAAAATTTACACTACTTATTTGGGAATGCCAATAACTCATTAGTACCTATTTTAGAGTCGCTTCCCCATCAAATATTACAGCAAGTTACGATTCAATTTCCAGATCCTTGGTTTAAAAAGCGACAAATGAAACGCCGTGTCGTTAAACCGGAAATGGTGCAAGATTTAGCTAAATATCTGGCGGAAGGAGGATGGGTTTTTCTTCAGTCTGATGTTGAGGCTGTGGCGAGGGAAATGTGTTCCCGCTTTGAGGCTAATTCGGCTTTTTACCGAAAAGATGAGGATTGGTTGGAAACTAATCCTCTTCCTATTCCGACGGAAAGAGAAATCTATACTATTTCTCGCGGCGAAGCTGTTTACCGTGCTGTGTTTGTTAAAAATGGGGAGTGGGGAGTGGGGTTTTGAGAAGCTGGGTTTTTTGATTGTTTTTTTTGTTTGGTCAAAATGACTATTATGTTATTATGTTATCGGATCGTGTCCGGTAGTATCAAGGCTTATAGGGTTTGCTGCTTGTAAGTATTGCTTTTGGGGCACTGAAGTGCCGACTACAAACAGGAGGGATATCATTTTTATTGGGTAGATTCTGATTTGTTATCGGGGAACCAATTTTCATCCCAAACTTGCTGGATTGTAGCAATTGGTTGAGGTGGAAAATTAGCTAAATTTTGCCCTGTTAATTGACTGATAACTTTGCGCGAATCTAGGTAACATTCTTGAAATATTTCATTGAGATAGGGTTTCAGACTGGGACTATCTTTGAGTAGTTTCTTGATTTGGAGTCGGAAAGCAGTAATTTCTCCTTTCCAGTTGTTGGCGTTGTTTTCTCTTTCTGATTCCCAGTAACTTAACTTGAGTAGGTGTTCAAAAAGTCTGGTTAACAAACTTGCTAACGCCCTTTTCTCACTTCTGCCCATACTCTCGATTTCCTCAATTAAGTTTTCCCAATCTACGGTATCAAAATCAGCACAGCGCAGTTTCCTGACTGTTGTATCTAGCCAGAGGTAATAATCATTTTCGTACAATGTTTGAAAGAGTTGAGATGATTGTGCTGTCATATAGTTTTATGTTAAAGCATACTGCTAATTTAACATCAGTTTCTCAGGTATGATTGAGAATCGCTATCACAACCCTTTAAATCCAAGAATCAAACCACATGCGAAGTTTATGCCCTTGAGGGGATAAGGGCAAACCTAAGTAAATTGGTAACCACCAAGCAAAGGCAAGCAAAATTAACGCGATCGCAATTATAGCCCACATTTGCCGCTGACGCTGTTCTCCGTTCAACCAGCGATCGATAATCCATGCCAATCCTAAAGCTGAAAATACCGAAGAACCCATGTAATGATACAAAAATATACATCGGGTTACTCTTACCCAAGGTAATAAGTTGGCGAACCAATTCATGACTAGATATATAGTCATGTAGTTGGTAGTAGTGGGGAAAAATATGCCCCAGACTCCTAACCACAAGCGGTGAAGCAATAGCACTATTAACAAGGCAATTGCTGCTGTTGATAGCCAGTATAAGATGGGATTGCCCATGGCATGAACATCATATATTACTTTACCTACACCGTTGGGTAATGGTGGGTAAGCAGGTACTTGTTCCTGAAGAGTTTGTGCTGTTTGATAGAAGTAAGCAACGGGGCGAATCATTAATGGCCAAGTATACCATTTTGAGCAGTAAGGATGGACATTTGGACCGCTGCCTACTTTTTCATGAAATTCGAGAATGTACTTCTGCAATTTCCAGAATCCACCATATTTTGGATTCATCAGGATTTGAGGAATCCAGAGCAAACTATAGGTAGCGAAGGGAATAATCCCATAATTAATAATAATATGAATAATATTTAATTGGGTAACATTAATGAGGGGGTTTCGGGATCTTTTTGTTTTAATTGGATCTGATTTTTCGTCCCCAATCCCGGAAATCCTCCATTTAATTAGCCAAGCAGTTATCCAAACAAAATAAACTCCGAGTAAAAACCATAAACCATTCCATTTAATGCAGATACAAGCACCAAAAAACATCCCTGATAATCCTAACATTAGCCAGCGCCAGTATTTTTGTCGCTGCAATGCCATGAGGAAAAATAACTGACCTAATAATCCTAGAATAACTAAATATACATTGTTTAATGCGTAGCGAGATTCCACTAAAAATAAACCATCTGCCGCCGAAAATAGGGCAGCAATCACGGCATAACTGCGACGGCGATTGAGTTGATAAGCAATGGCGGCAACGACTAAAGGAATAAATGCACCTGTTAAGGCATTTAGCCAGCGATAACTCCAAGTTGAACGTAATGAACCTGTTAAACCATTTACCATATCTTGTCCAATTGGTAAATGGGAGCCAATCCACATACCAATGGCAATAATATAGGTACTTAAAGGTGGATGGGCATGTTCAAATTCCGTACCAGTTAAGTAGTTATTGGCGTATTTTGCGTAATAGACTTCATCGAAAACGAGGGCATTAAATCTACCCAATCCCCAAAACCGTAAGAAAAGAGAAGCAAAGAAAATCCCTGTTAAGCTGAGGCTAAACCAGGGGATGGTAAATGGGGAATGGGGAGTGGGGGATGGGGAAAAAAGTTTCATTGTTTTCAACTCAAACTACCCCTATCATCTTAATTTGCGATCGCAAATAGGGCATGGGGTATGGGGAAGAAAGTTTCATTGTTTTCAACTCAAGCTACCCCTATCATCTTAATTTGCGATCGCACCTACTACCTCTCCTCTCATTTTATCCTTGTCTGCCTGGATCTGAGCTTCTTTGGCTAAAAACTCAGCTAACTGCCCCTCAATCTCATTTCTGACAATCTGGCGATATTCGAGAAAATGTTCGTTATGGGCGCAGAGGATGAGATAATGTTCCCAAACTGCTGGATTCCGTCGCATCATGCTAAATAGATGATGCCAAAATTTCCAACGAGTTTTCCGTTTAATTCCTTGTCGCCAACAGACAATTCCAACGGCTTTTAAATCGATTAAGCTGGGTAGTTTGAAGGGAGGGTGACATTTGGGTACGCCTAATTTGAGAAAATAACGGTAAATTCGATCTAAATATGTTTCTGGTTCATATAATTGCCAGAATGCTTCAACATATTCCATGGCAATTTCTTCTAGGGGTCGAGTCGGGATAAAATTCATTAAGGTCGTCTGGTTAATATTACCATCTTTTCCTCGCAGTCGTCCTTCTTTCTCCAACCGATGCCACAAGGCTGTATTGGGCAGAGCTTGCAACATGGCAAAGGTTGTGGTAGGAATACCTGTAAGCTCCGCAAATTTGACAATGCGATCGCCAGATCCAGATTTCTCTCCATCAAAGCCGATAATAAACCCTGCCATTACCCGCAATCCTGCCTTGGTAATTGTTTCTACTGATTCCACTAAAGAGTTCCGAGTATTTTGGAATTTTTTAGTTAGCTGCAAGCTATCTTCATCTGGCGTTTCAATCCCGACAAATACGGCATCAAAGTAGCATTCTACCATTAAGTCCATCAGTTCTGAATCTTGGGCTAAGTCTACAGATGCTTCTGTATTAAATCGGAAGGGATATTTTTTTTCTGCTTGCCATACTTTCAACTCTTTCAACAACAACTTTACATTCCGTTTATTCCCGATAAAGTTATCGTCTACCATAAAGACACCGCGCCGCCAGCCTAACTCGTAAAGATAATCTAATTCTGCCAATAACTGTGCGGGAGTTTTTGTACGCGGTTTGCGACCGTATAGAGTAATAATATCGCAAAATTCGCATTGGAAGGGACAGCCTCGCGAAAACTGTACCGACATGGAATCGTAAGCATCAAATTCCAGTAAATCGAAGCGGGGAATGGGTGTATGAGTGACATCTGGTTTTTCCCCATTGGCGCGGAAAATTCCCGATTTTTCCCCCTTTTGCACTGCTTCGATAAACATAGGGAGGGTAATTTCTCCTTCATCTAAAATTAAATAATCTACGCCCACATCTTGGACTTCATGGGGTACAGATGTAGGATAAGGGCCTCCTACAGCTACCAGTTTACCGCGTCTTTTAGCTTCTCGAATTTGGTCTAATAAATCGGGTTTTTGCACAATCATGGCAGAGAGAATTACGATATCTGCCCATTGCCATTCCGCTTCAGTTACGGCGCGGATATTTCGATCTACTAGTTTGAATTCCCATTCTTGGGGTAAAATAGCTGCTACAGTTACTAATCCTAATGGGGGGAGGAGGACTTTGCGATTTACTAGTTGGAGGATTTTTTCATAAGACCAGAATGTTTTGGGAAATAGGGGGTAAACTAGTAAAATTTTCATTTGGTTAGCCTTACATTTTGTTTTATTATAGGAGATCTGGGGGGAAGCGGTGTTTTAGTTTTAACGCAAAGGGCGCAAAGGTTAACGCAAAGGGCGCAAAGGTTTTTGTGGGTTTTGGGTTTTGATGGAGGTTTTTGCAATTGCGTAGTAGGTTTTTTCCATGATTCAGGATTATTTTTGAAATTGGGTTAGCAACCAAGCGCCTACTTCTGTTTGATCCATTGTACGGCTCATTGTCAAGGCTTCTGTCAAAACTGAAATAGTTAACCCTGGTAGTACCTGCGATTCGGTAATTCTTCTGCTGCCACTACTGGTAATTTGGAAGGGAATAATCCGAGTGTTTTCTACATCGACTATCCAATATTCTGGGATTTCTAAGTCTTCATATAGTAACCGTTTTTGTCCGAGATCGTCGCTGAGTGATGTATCGGCTATTTCAATGGCTAAGTCTGGTGATGCGGCTGTGTTTAAGTTTACAATAGAACTGCCTTGTGGTGCTAATTTTGCTCTGGCTCCAATGTAATATGAAATATCGGGTTGGGCTTCTCGCACGCCCGGTTTCCGATAGCTACAGTTAGTCAAACCTTTAAGAGGAATCCTCTTTAAAGTGCCAAATAGATTAACGGTAAAAATAATAACTGTATTATCGCTAGCATGATCTGGTCCTACACCCATGGTTTCAATCCTCATTTGTCCATTATAATAATACCCTTTGGCCTTGGCGTAGACAGGATCTTCAACTGTTTGGATATATTCTTCCCAAGTCGCGGTAACCCAGGTATCGGTTGGTAGTTTTGTTTGTAGTTGGATCATAGGTTTTTTGAGGATGGGGAAGTGGGGTTTTTATGTCACTAATGATTATTTTTGAAATTGAGCTAGTAACCACGATCCTACCTCAGATTGATCCATGGTGCGGCTCATTTCCAGGGCTTCTATTAAAACGGCAATACTCAATCCTGGTAGCACCTGCGATTCGGTAATTCTTCTGCTGCCGCTACTGGCAATTTGGAAGGCAAGAATGCGGGTGTTTTCGACATCGACTACCCAATATTCTGGGATTTCTAAGTCTTCATATAGTAACCGTTTTTGTCCTAGATCGTCACTTAAGGATGTGTCGGCAATTTCTATTGCTAAATCTGGCGGAGCGATGGTGTTTAAATTTGCAATTGAACTGCATCGAGGTGCTAATTTGGCTCTGGCTCCAATGTAGTAGGAAATATCTGGTTGAGATTCTCGCACACCAGGTTTGCGATAGCTGCAGTTAATTAATCCTTGAATAGCAATATTTTTGACAATACCAAACAGCGAAACGGCAAGATAAACAATCCCATTATCGCTAGCATGATTCGGTCCTACACCCATGGTTTCAATCCTCATTTGTCCGTTATAATAATACCCTTTGGCCTTGGCGTAAACCGGATCTTCAACTGTTTGGATATATTCTTCCCAAGTCGCGGTAACCCAGGTATCGGTTGGTAGTTTTGTTTGTAGTTGGATCATAATAGTTGATAGTTGACAGTTAACAGTTGATAGTTGTTCGGTGTTTAAGACTTTATTCATAACCTTTTTTAGGTTAAGCGAATGCGCAGCTTGCATTGGATATTTACTCTTCCCTCTTACCAGTTACCACTTACCTATTACCACTTACCTTACTTATCCAGACTAGAATAGCGAATTTTACCTCTTTCGTAGTAACGACGATAGAGCAATTCTAGCTTACCGCCATATTCCTGAATTAAGGCAATCTGACGGCGATACAATCCTCGAAATGTGTTGGCACAGATGAGGGTAAAAATGGCTACGCACAACCCTGCGACAGTGGAAACTAAGGCTTCACTAATCCCAGCAGTAACGCCAGCCGTTTTACTACCGCCAATATCGCCGATGCCGATAGCGGCGAAAGATTGCATCAAGCCCAGAATTGTTCCCAAAAGCCCTAATAATGGGGAAACGCTAATGACTGTCTCAAATACGGTATGGAAACGCTTGAGAAGGGGAAACTCGGCTTGAGCTGCTGTTTCCAGTGCTAATCGAAATTCTTCTGGGGTAGGGCAATCTAATTCTAACGCTGCTAGAAAAATCCTGGCGATGGGTACGTCGCTATTTTGTTCAAGTTTGAGAAAGGCTTCAGGTGGATTTTGATGGTAGAGGTGAAGCACCTCCCTGACGAGGCGGTTTTGACGTTTGGTGATGCGCAGCCAAAAGTTGAGCCGCTCTAAAATCAGCGCGATCGCTAAAATAGATAAGGCTAATAGGGGAAACATCACTATCCCACCTGCTGCAAACAATGTTTGGATTGACATTCTGGAATTATACTGGAATTATAAATCTGCCCTTACTTCATTCATCATTTTGTCGCAATTGCCGCAAGATTGCTATATATAGAAGTTGACAGTTGAAAGTTGACAGGCGATATGAGATTTATTTAAAACCTAAATTAGTCACGCCTTCCCATTCCTGCGGTACGCCAATTTTTTGGTATCGCTGACAGCGCTTCAGGTAAAGCATGGCGGCTCTATCTTGAGGATTAATCCTTAATATTTTTTGGAATATCCCCTGAGCTACTACAAAATTTCCCTGACTATACGCCAAGACAGCTTCCTGAAATCTTTTCTTGGTTTTTGTCTTAATCTGATTAGATATTTTCAGTTTTTCATCATATAATTCGTAGATGGCAATAGGTTGTTTTTTTCCTTTAACTCTAACGCGATCCAGAAATCTATAGGTATAATTTTCTCCATCACTAAGCTGAGATATTGTTGCTTCGCTGACTAAGATTCCGACACCATATAGTTTGGTTAAGCCTTCTAAACGAGCAGCTAAATTCACGGCATCTGAAATAACTGTAGTTTCCATTCTTTCGGATTCACCAATGGTTCCCAGCATTAAATTACCTGTATGCAAACCAATCCCGATGGCAATAGGGATCTCACCTTGTTGCTGGCGATCTTGATTGTACAGTACTAGGGCTTGTTCCATTGCGATCGCAGCTTGTACGGCATGATTAGCCGAGTCGGGAAATAAAGCCATAATTCCGTCACCAATATATTTATCAATAAATCCATTATTTTTGCGAATTAGTGGACTAACTCTGCTTAAATAGGAATTGATAAAATCAAATGTTTCTTGAGGTGACATTCCTTCTGATAAAGTGGTAAATGAGCGAATATCAGAAAACATTACCGTCATTTCATGTTGAACTTGATCGCCTAATTGAACATCAATAATGCTTTCCTTTTCTAAAAATCGCAGAAAGTTATGAGGGACAAAACGTCCATAAGCGGAAGTTAGTTTGGCGAGATGAAGATGAGTTTTAATTCTCGCCAGCATTTCTTGTTTTTGGATTGGCTTGCAGAGATAATCATTGGCTCCTGATGCGAATCCTTCCACTATATCTGCTACTTGATTTTTCGCAGTTAGCATCACAATTGGTAATTCTTGCGCCGGAAAGCGATCGCGGATTTTTTGACATACTTCATAGCCCGTCATGCTAGGCATCATCACATCCAGTAAAATAATATCTGGAATGAAACCGCGATCGATAACTGCTAAGGCTTCTATACCATTACTCGCTTCAGTAATTTCGTAATTGTATATGGAAAGATTGTTGATCAATACTTGACGATTAACGGGTTCGTCATCCACAATTAAAACTTTAAATTCACTACTTTCAATCGTTTGAGAGTGAGATATTTGACTTTGAATTGGCGGTATATCTTGGGATATTTGACAGGTTATTGAGGTTTCAGATTTGGATGTTTGACTGTGAATTGGGCTGGTAAATTGGGGTGTTTCACTCCTGCTCAATTTAGGTAAATTGGAATTGATGATGTCAGAATTTGCAGTAATTGGTTCCTGTAATTCAATCCAATCGCCGGATACAGGTAAGGTAAAAGTAAATTGGGAACCTTTACCAACTGTAGATTTGACTGTAATTTCTCCTCCGTGTAATTCAACTAGTTTTTTGGTTACGGCTAATCCTAATCCCGTACCTCCATATTCTCTAGCAGTGGAGCCTTCGGCTTGTTCAAAGGATTCAAAGATTCGGTCAAATTTATCTTCTGAGATGCCAATCCCGGTATCGGATATGGTGATGGCAATTTGTTTGTGGTTATTGGTTGTTAGTTTTTGGTTATTGGCTAAATAGTTTTGATTTATTACTACTTCGGCGGTGACTTCTACAGTGCCATCCGGGGTAAATTTAATGGCATTGCCTACCAAATTATGCAAGATTTGTTCCAGGCGATCCCTATCTGCTTCTACTCTGGGTAAATTGCTGGAAATTCGATTAATCAGTTGTATTTTTTTATCACCAACTAGAGGATAACTGAGGTTTAAAACTGTTTCAGTAATAGATTGTAAGTCTATAGCTGTTAGTTGTAATTCAAAGTTTTTCTCTCTGAGTTTAGAGAAATCGAGAATATCGTTAACTAATCTAGATAAACGGTAACCGCTAGAGATAATTAAAGAGAGATTATTTTTGGTGTTGGCGGGCAATTCTCCAGTTGCACCGTCCATCAGAGATTCCGCAATCCCAATAATCCCATTGAGGGGAGTGCGCAACTCGTGAGAAGTATTAGCAAGGAATTCATCTTTGAGTTTATCCAGACGTTTTAAATCTTCGTTTTGCTTTTCTAAAGTGGCAAAAGATTTCTGGAGTTGCTTTGCCATACTATTGAAAGAATTAGCTAATTTTTCGATTTCGATAATGTTGCTGGGAGCAATATGCTGATCTAATTTTCCGTCAGCAATCTCACAGGCAGCTTGAGACACTGCCAGAATGGGGCGCGTCATCCACTTGCCAGTCAGAATCCCAATTGCGATCGCAACCGCTAAAGCCGCTAAGGTTAAAATAATAGTATTGGTAGTACTGTCATTGATTTGCTCCATAAAATCGGCTTCGGGAACCGTTACTACAATCAACCAATCTAATCCTTTACCATCTTGCAACGGCAAAAGCTGTACAAACTGACGTTGACGATTTAGGGAAAATTCCAGTTGTTGCGGTTCCTGAATTTTTTGAAAATCCCCAAATTTTTCTTGTAAGAATTTAGCTGTGCCATGAATTAATGGTTGACTGCTTTCTGTGGCTTGAATTAGCTTGGCATTTGTTCCTTCCCCGACAGTCATTTTTTCATCAGTTGAGCTGGAAATAATTTGTCCTGCCCGATTAATTACAAATGCTCCTCCATGTTTGCCAATTTTCAAACTAGATAGAAATTTGCGGAATTGCTCTGGCAGCAAGACATCAACACCACAGACACCGAGTAGCTCTCCATTGGCGCGATTGTATACAGGTTGACTGGCAGTAATCGTAGGAATTAAAGAAGTAAAATCTAAATAAACATCGCTCCAAGTTGGACGTTTTTGGGCCACAGCCGCCTGATACCAAGGGCGAGTACGAGGATCGTAAATTTTCTCATCTTTACTGCTAAGTATTAGCCTATTTCCATCCGCATCCAGCTTATAAGTATAGATATGATGATTTGTCGATTCATTAGCAATCCTTAACTTACCAGTATCTAATCGCACATAGTTTGTGCCATTTTTAAACTCTTCCAGTCTTACCGCTAAATGTTCCCCTTTCTGAGTTGAACAATAAATCCCATAAGAAAATGAATAAGTCTTTGCTTGCTGAAGGAGTTGAGACACATTCTGCGGATTAGCAAAATTTAGCTCACCTCCAGCAAAAGCTGTGGCGTTAAACTGGTTAATATCATGGGGTACAGTCAGGTAACTTTTTAACTCCCTTTCAATCCGCAGGCTTAATTCACTGCGAAGCTGCGAAGCCAAATCATTAACCGCTTTTTGTCCATTGCGGAATGAAAGATACCCTACAAGCCCAACCGTACCAATGATTTGTAGGACAAAAGGTACAATCAAGGTAGTCCACAGACGAAATTTTTTACGTTGATAGGGGTTACGCTGGCTAGATGTTTCCGCAGACATGGTGTTTTTAGGGTGAGTGTAGATTATATTTTCTACTCATAACGAATTGCTTTTCCACTAAGACTAATAGAAATATCTACACCTGGCAGGATCTTGAAGAAGATCGCCTTGAGGTGTATGGTGGGCAATGTCGATGAATCTGCCTATTGGCTTCGATTACAGGATTTTAAGCGAGATTGCCCACTTTCAGTTTATAGCCCTTGGTAAGAAAGCTACCCATCAAGATTCTGGCAGCGACTCACTCCTAGTGATACTCTCTCCCCACTCCCCATTTGACAGAAGGCAGAGCGAGTCGATGAGGCTGATTGCTTACGGATAAGATATCGTAACGACTCACCCCCATAGCACCAGTCTAGTCACTGAAGTTGCTAGGGATAAGCGATAACCCGTTTGTTACCCCCTAAATCCCCCTTAGCTAATAATTTGAAAACTACGATCCTTGCTCTGACTGGGTTTTAAGCCGCGCACTTGTTACAACTCATTTAGGATTGCTAT
>DOIX01000321.1:12283-16754 GCA_003511885.1 Cyanobacteria bacterium UBA11153 | reverse complement strand
TGTCTCCCTTGTCTCCCTTGTCTTCCCTCTCCCTCTTAGAGAAATCTTCCCCCTCGAAAACGCCAGCGGGGAAATAAAATCCGCATTAGGCTTTGGGAGGTGATGAATACTCCCAGCCAGACTAAACTATAGTGAATCAGAAACCATAACAATGGTACAGAGCCTTGCGGTATCCCAGGTAAACCTGTGAGCTGGACACAGCCAATGACAAATATCGCTTCCCAAATCCCTGCTAATAATTGTAAAGCTCCAGGCCAGTCTCGATCCCAACGAAACTTTTGGATATAGTTATATAGGATATCCCAGCCGCAACCAAATATGGCTATATCGATCAAAATCCGGAAAAATATGGGTTGGACATGAAATTCGGTTTTCAGACCAAAGATTTCCAAGTAAAATGGGAGGGTAATTAGAACACCTACCGTTGCTAATAAAAATAACCGCGTTTGCCAGCGCCCTAGTAAGGTGGGAGTCATTTTATTTATTTGAGTTGGTAAATTTTTAGCGATCGGGATTTTAGCTCGCTAGGTTTCCGTCTATTATATAAGAATTCAGCGGCTGGCATCCTGCTTACTTTCCAAATTCTCTAGGGCTTGCGCCAAGCATCCATGGGGAAGATTTGCGATGGGATAGCTAAGGCAAGATTACACAAGATTCCTAATGTAGCTGTCTCAGTCTGGTTTTATCGCAGCCACTAGGGCGGTTAAGACATTCTCAATTCCTCAAACCCTTATATTTTACCGCATTCTTCCCTAGTCCCTAGTCCCTTGCCCCTAGTCCCTTGCTATATTTGATGCGCGAGGTTTTTTATGAATACTCTAACTCGACAATCGTTATTAGACTTCTCCAAAAAAAAATCCGAAACCCTTATCCTGCCTAGAGCCAAACCTAGTTTCTGGAGAAGTCTATTAGGTACAGCTTTAGCAAGCCTTTGCTTTATTTCCGCAACCGCTCGAGCTGCCCAAGCTGGTACTTTACACAATGGATGGAATTATGCCATTGACTCCTTGAGTGATGGGGTAACAGGTGGCGTTATTGGTACTAATGGCGCTTTTGAGTTTTATGGCTTGGCGCTTCACGAAAATCGCGATCGCATTTTTATTGCTATTAATGCTAATCTTCCTTTAACTGGTTATGATGCTCCTGATGTCACTAATGGCAGTATCGCTTACGGAGATTTATTTTTCAATTTCTCTGGTCATAGTTTCCCCATCGCTAGTCAAAATAGCGAGTTATTTGCTATCCGCTTTGCCGGAGTTAATGATGCTGGCGTGAAGGATATGGGAGTTTATCGTCATGTTAGTGCCAAAAATGTTACCCAGATTAACTCTGGATTTAGTAACTTACAGGAGTACAGCGACTATGTACGGTTATATGGTGGCATACCGTCAATGGCAGATTTGGCAATTGACGATCCCTACTTTGCCCAAGCTGGATCGTGGAATATTTTGAATGATATCGCATCTGGCGATTGGGTGGGAGATATTACTTTTCTCAATCATACTGAATTAAGTTTGCTGGGATTGGATTTTGGTTATTTTAATCCCACTGGCTCCCAAACTATTGGTTTCAGTTTTGATAAAGGTTTACTACCTAGTGGTGATTTTATTGCTCATTTATTGGCTGAATGTGCTAATGATGGGATGGCTTTGCAGGGGCAATTGGCTCAACCTCTGGTTGATGATGTGAAAACTGTGCCTGAACCTTCTGGTATGATGGGGATGATTTTGTTTGGTTTGGGTTTGGTGGCTTCTCAATGGCTAAAGGTGGAAAGCTGAATATCTTCGTGGATATTTCCAGGGAGCAATTAATCTGTAACGCTATTAGACATCTCTAATAATTCTCAAACCATTACCCTGTCTAGATACAAACCTAATTTCTGGAGATGTCTAATTGAGGAAATTGGTATCAATAGTCAAGTTTACTTTAAAGGTATATAGACATATATAGATGGATAGAGGCGATCGCGCAGCGGGCACTGAGTGCCATCGCAAATTATTAAAAGTCATTTTTTTATCCTTGGCTTTCTGGAGATTTTTCGGCTAAGTCTAGTTGCTCGATGACAGCATCTATAATAACTTGAGGATCGTTAGTTTCGATGCCAAATTGTTGGGCGATGAGCTGGACTAAATCGGGATTTTGTTGTAATCTGGTGAATAATTCTTCGACGGTAATTACTTCATCTTCGGGAATATCTTCAGATGTGATTTCTGCTCTTTGAGGTGGTGGTATTCTCGGCTTGGCATCTGGGCCTTCATATTCCCATACTACTCCAGAATGGTCTCTGGTTAGTAATTGTCTGCCAATTTCTAATGCGGTTGTGCTAATGTCTTGGATTGAGGGGATGGATTGGGTCATTTCTCCTAATTGTACCATCCGCATGGCTAATTCGCGATTTTGGGTTTTGGATGCTAAGACTTTTTCGCCAAATCGATTTAACCATTCCACCCATTGAGCATTAGTGACTCTAGCTTTCATTCCTTCAAAAAATTTGACAATTCTCGGTGTTTGCCAGCCATGGGCGACTCCTTCTAAGAGTTGTCGGAAAAAAAATTCACAATCGGCATCTTCTAGAGGTGCGAGTGTGGCTGTTTCGGTAATTGTCGGCGAAATTTCTGATTTCTTACCTAGGATTTTGCGAACTAAGTTTTTGAGCCATTGCCAAATTTTTTTGAACATATCTACAAGGTAAAAGTTAAAAGGTATAGCAGTTGACAGTTGATAGTTATTTGATCAATATCAAACCCCATATCAAGTAAGGCTTCAAGGCTCTCTTCATGATGTCCTAACTGTCCTAACCGATATGGCGATTGCGATAAAAGGTAAAAGGTGAGAGGTAAGGGGTAGGAGGTGGTAAATTAGATTGGGGAGTTACAAGGTTAAAGATTTGATTGTCTTTTTCCCTCTTACTCCTTACCTCTCACCTCCCCATTCAGGAGTGCTTTGGCTTTTTCCCAAAGTTTATCCAATTCTTCAAGAGTGTACTCCGAAAGGGGACGATTTGCGATCGCTTCCATCAGCCTGATACGATTAATAACCCGCTGATTAGTGCCTGACAAGGCTTCGGCGGGATTAAGCTTGTACCATCTGCCAATGTTAATTAAGGCAAATAGTAAGTCTCCCAATTCGGCTTCTTGCTGGATTTTATCTTCTGCCTCAATCGCTTGTTCAAATTCGGCTAATTCTTCGTGAAATTTCGCCCAGACACCATTGACATTTTCCCATTCCAAGCCTGCCTCGGCTGCTTTTTCGGAAATCCGCATTCCGGCGATAATGGGGGGAGATTTGCGGGCGTAACTTTGGAGTTTCCGACTTAGTAATTGAGCCTCAGCGGTTGTTTCTCCTTTTTCGTCTGCTTTAATTTTGTCCCAATTTTGCCTAATTTCTGCCATATCTTTGACTGCCACGGCATCAAATACATGGGGATGACGGCGAATTAGTTTGCGGGAAATGCCTCGAGCGACTTCGGTGAGGGTAAAGTCGCCTACTTCTGAAGCGATTTGGGTTTGGAGTACCACTTGTAATAATAGATCGCCTAATTCTTCTGCGATCGCATTTTTGTCCCCACTCCTAATTGCATCCACTACCTCGTAGGCTTCTTCGATGATGTAGGGAATCAGGGTTTGGGGTGTTTGGGCTAAATCCCAAGGGCAACCCCCATCTGGCGATCGCAATTTGGCTACAACATCAATTAACTGTTGTAATGCTTCCCCTACAGTGGTTTCGGCTCCTCGATCGAAATCAGTAGACATACCAACTATCAACTATAAACTTTTTAGTATACATACATAATTTAACCTAGGATAGTCTATCCTAAAAGTCACAAGTCACAATTGAAATCCTTGCTGTAAATTACTTCTGACGTTTTCGGATGTCCTCTCCTCCCAGAGAGCCTGCCATATCAGGCTCTCTGGGAAGCCTTCCTCGAGCAAAAAACTCTCTTTTATCCCACCCATAACTGCTAGATTGAGTTATATTGCGATCGCGAACTAATTTTGACTATTTGACTGGGATAGCTATGAATCTTATTCTCATCGATAACCAACTGCGCATTGAGCTGGAATGGTACGAACAACTTTGGGCATTTAGTTTGGCTAAAACTCTTGATATTCCTCTCGCCCATATCGAAACTGTGACTACAGATGAACCCCAGAGCAGTTGGCAGGAAATTCGTGCCCCTGGCACATTTTTACCGGGAGTTATTAAGGCGGGAACTTATTATACTTCCCGAGGTAAAGAATTTTGGTATGTTACAGAATCTCGATATTATTTAGTTTTAACTTTACAGGATGAATCATTCAAGCGAATTGTCTTGACATTGCCGGATTGTCACTTGTGGTTAGAAAGAATTTCACAAGCAAAACTGACAATTTCTAGCGATTTATAATATCTACGTCGCTGTCTTTAATCATTATCTCTCTAGCTAAGTTTATATTAATAAACTTAGCTAGGGCTTGCGGTATAAGTCATT
>DOIX01000321.1:10505-11962 GCA_003511885.1 Cyanobacteria bacterium UBA11153 | reverse complement strand
CCACACAAAAAAAAACCACACCCCACAACCTATCCTCACGAAAAGACTTTTTCAGCAAACCCTAGCTAGCATTTGCGGCATAAGTCTTTTGGTGGGGAACGGTAATTTCATATTATAGCGAGGGACTAGGGGCTTTCTTGCTAGTGAATCGAGAAGAAAGCTGTAAAATCAAGGGTTTGAGGAATTAAGAATGTCTTAACCGCCCTGGCAGTTGCTATACTTTAACTCGATTATTTCTCTCAAAATGCCATAATTTTGAGGTATTTCATCAGAAAAAGCTTGCACTTTTTAGTGAAAAAATTACCTAGCTCCTTGGAGTAAAAGAGTTTCGCTTTAATTCAGTAAGCATTAGCTATTTATTTGCTTGGCAGATTGTCAGATATCTTTTTCTATTCTAGAATATAGAGATCGTGTCTATAAAGATACGATCTCAAGAATTAAAGTTGAGCATACCAGGAATCTGGAAACTAATGGACAGAAAAATATTAACCGGATTAAGTGCAGTTACTTACGAACATCCGTTCGATCGCACCGCCTTAGCTTCTTTAGAAAAAATGCCCGGTGTTTCCTTACTTTTGAGGAAAATTAACGAGTATGGTATCGATAGATTACTCAGATTACAATGTCTGGGTAGCGATATAAAAGTAACACCACGTAATTTTCCAAAACTCTACGATACCTTTGGGGAAACTTGCCAAATTATTGATGTCAATCCTCTGCCAGAATTGTATGTATTTCGAGGTAATGGTTTTATTCAAAGCTACACGATTGGCGTAGAAAAACCCATGGTTAGTATTAATTTAGAAGGGATGGAATGGCTGGATAGGGATGAATTAATTTATCTTCTAGCACATGAACTGGCTCATATCAAGAGTCAGCACCTAGTTTACCACCAAATTGCGATCGTTATGCCCAGTCTAAAACAAATTATTAATAGCACTACTTTGGGTTTAGGGGGTTTGGCTGCTAGTGGAGTGGAATTGGCATTTTGGAATTGGTTAATGATGGCAAAATTTACTTCGGATAGGGCAGGTTTATTGGCATGTCAGGATATTAATGTGGCAACTACTGCCTTAATGAAAATTGCTGGTTTACCAGGAGAATACTTGACTGATGCGACAATCGAAGATTTTCTCGCCCAAGTTAAGGAATTTACCGATAATAATTTGGATAATCTGGATAAATTTACTAAAATGTTGAGTTTTATGGAATCGAGACAGTCTTGGGCAGTGATGAGGGCAGCCGAGTTATTAAAATGGGTTGATTCTGGAGATTATAGTAAGTTAATTGAAGAAGATGTACATTCGGAATCTTCTACTTCTGTAGAGGATTGGGATTTTTTGCAGTCGTTGTAGGTAATGGAGATTTTCCTAATAGGGTGGGTTTAGGTAAAAATCCCATCCTTATCCAAAAATCCGATAACTATTCAATTTGCGATGAGGTGGGTTTAGGTAAAA